>URUQ01000063.1 GCA_900551145.1 uncultured Eubacteriales bacterium | reverse complement strand
GCCACTGCGCTTTGTGCGCCGGCTACGCAACAACACGGCGCAGTCGCTTGTACTATCCGTCAAGCTTGGCGCTCGGTGCGGTCGGCGCCTTGCGCCTCCACGCTTCGAATAAGCACATACCGTTAATAAGTGCACTTTGAATGAGTGTCCGTTAATTAGCCCGTTCTGCAAGTTCGCGGGCGACGGTTCCATTTCTGTTTTCAAACGAGTGCATTCTGATAATAAGAACGCTCCGTATAAGCTTCCATTCGGGTGTGGGTGTCCCGCCAATATAGTCATTCCGAGCGAAGCGTGGGAATCAAGGCGTCAGCCGTACACACCAAGCAAGCGATATAGCGAAATTGTGGCGGGAGTACTTACCCTTGCTTGAACTGATAGCGTGTATCGATTGCGCGGTAGTAGAGCAATAAATCAAGCAAGGCTCTCGGCAATCGCCAAAAATAATCAAAGCATAAGATAAAATTTAAGCAAAATACGCATTTTTGGCGGTTGCCGTTGCCTTGGCGATGATTTTTGCTCTTTCGCTTGACACTATCTTTTGTTTTATTTATAATGTTTAAGCATTTATATATTTATACGTGCGCATAAAATAAAAAATAAAAGTCCTAAAAGACGGAGGAATATCAATATGAAACAAACCTACCAACCCAAGAAAAGACAAAGAAGCAAAGTCCACGGCTTCCGTGAAAGAATGTCCACCAAGTCCGGCAGAAACGTTCTCAAAAGACGCCGCAACAGAGGCAGAAAGAAACTCAGCGCATAACGATTGATATGCAAAAGCAATATAGACTCAAAAAAAGAGCGTCGTTTGCCTACGTTTATCGCAAAGGCGAAAAAGCCTCTGCAAGAGACCTATTGCTTTTGAGTGCCAAATCCAATGAAGGATTGAAAATCGGTCTTTCGGTGTCCAAAAAGGTTGGCGGAGCGGTTACACGCAATCGTGTAAAACGACTTCTTCGCGAGGCAATCAAACCTATCGAGGCCAATATCGACACCGGATATATGTACGTAATCGTAGCATATCCGTCGATTGCGGACAAGACGTATCGAGACGTGTGTCAATCCGTCGAATACGCTTTCAAAAAAGCGGGGAAGTTGCAATGATAAAGAGGTTTTGCCTTTGGTTGCTGCTTTTGTACAAACGCACGTTGTCCCCGATCACGGGCAATCATTGCGCGTACACACCCACGTGTTCGATGTATTCGTACGACGCGATAAGCAAATGGGGCGCGTTTATCGGAATTTTGCTCACAATAGAGCGACTTTTGAGATGTACGCCGTTTGCGAAAGGCGGTTTTGATCCCGTCAAAGAGAATTATCGAGGAAGAATCAAATGGCTAATTTGAGTTATCCGCAAAAGCGTAAAATACAAGTATATCTTATCGCGGCAATGATCGCGATACTTTGCTGTATTTTGGTTGCTTGCAACAGTGACAACTCGTACAGCGTGGTCGGCGAGAAGGTAAGCGAACCGACGCACTTTATGGCAAAATTCATGATTGTTATGAACAATGCGCTCGGCGGCGGAACGGAAAGTTTCGGTTGGACCGTCGTTTTGTTCACGGTCGTTTTGCGCCTTATCCTTTCCCCGTTTGACATCTGGCAAAAAGTAATCGCCAGAAAAAACAGCAAGGCAATGGAACGTATGCGTCCGCAACTCGAAGTATTGCAAGAGAGATACGCCGACGACAAGCAACGCTTGCAACAAGAGCAAATGGCTCTTTATAAAAAGGAAAAATATTCCACGTTCGGCATGTGCTTGCCCACGATAATCACGTTTGTCGTGTTTTTCGTCGTGTTTGCGGGGTTCAGACAAATGGTCGGCTATCAATTTGCCAAAGACTACAAAGAGTGTGTCAATGCCTATGACGCATCCATCTCTCAACAAATCGAAGAAAGAAAAGACGATGCAAGCGTAATTAGACCAAATGCAGGCGAAGACGGCAAATACGATTTGGACGACATTCTTAAAACAACGGAAGGTGCGAATTTCCTTGCCGAGGCACGGAGCAATGCGCAAGACGCGGTCTACAAAGTCTATTATTCCGACGAGCAGGTCAAGATAAGAAGCTGGCTTTGGATAAAAAATATTTTCGTGTCCGACAACTGGGCAAAATCCGTTCCCGATTTTGAAACCGTCACCGGTCAATCTGGTATGGCTACTTCAAAACTTACGGGTATCACCAAGGACGAGTACAACGTCGTTATGGCAAAAGTGCTCGGCACGGGCGGATACGGCAAAGGCGGCAAATGGAACGGTCTTCTCATATTGCCGGTATTGTCCATTGCATTGAGTTTGCTCTCAACCGTGCTTATGTCAAAGGCGCAAGGTCAACCGCCGGCGCCGGCACCCAAAGCAGAGGGCGAAGAGGCAGACAAAGCCAAAGCACAACAACAATCAATGAAGATGATGCAATATATTATGCCGATTATGTTCGGTGTGTTTGCACTCTTCTATTCGGGCGCGTTTGCGCTTTATATGTTCACGAGTTCGCTTTGCGCGATATTGTTCCAATTGACGTTCAATCTCATTGCAAAAATCGTGGACGTTAAGAGAGAAGGCGACAAGGGCGTTGCCAAAAGATAGGAGTTAAAATGGAAAAATCAGTAGAAACACAAGCGTCGTCGGTGGATATTGCCGTCGAAAAGGCGTTGGTGGAACTCGGGGTGTCGAGAGACAAGGTTGACGTCGAGGTGCTTGCCAAGGGCGGATTGTTCTCAAAGGCAAAAGTCAGAGTTACCGTCAAAGACACCATAGCCGACAAGATGGCAGAGTTTATCAACGGCACGCTTGAACGTATGGGGCTCACCTCTCGCGCGACGGTGGAAGAGAAAGACAACACTCTTTACATCACCATTCAAGGCGACGACAGCGGTGTGGCAATCGGATACAGAGGAGAGGCGCTCGATGCATTTCAATATCTTGCGCTCACCTTCCTCAACGAGCATAAATGCGACTTTAAAAAGGTCGTAGTGGATTGCGAAAACTATCGCGAAAAACGCAAAGAAACACTCACCGCACTTGCAGAGAAACTTGCTCAAAAGTCTGTGCGTTTGTGCCGCAAGATTGCGCTTGAGCCGATGAACCCGTTTGAAAGACGCATTATTCACAGCGCGCTTGCGGACAGCGAAATCGCGGATACCGAAAGCGAGGGTGAAGAACCTCAAAGATATATCGTCATTATCCCCAAGGGAGTTGAACTCAAAGACCAACGCCCCATCAAAAACGGAGAGCGCGAGCCGAGAAAAGACTCTCGCAAAGGCGGAAGAAGCGACCGAAGAGACCGTAATTCCAACGGCAAGGGCAGACGCGACGACAGAAGGAACGACCGTCGCGAACGCAAACCGCGTGAAGAAGAGGTCGAAGTCGAAGACGGAAGAGTATATCGCGGATATTTCACCGAGCAAGACGATTTCGTCAAGCCCGTAGTGCAATCCGGTCCGCCCAAATTCAAGAGCTTTGGCGGAAAGAAGAAATTCTAAAATGAGTACGATAGCTGCAATTTCATCACCGATAGGTGCAGGTGGTATCGGCATAGTACGTGTTTCCGGCGAGGAAGCACTGCGCATCGCCGATGCCATTTTCTATTTTGCGCATCCCGTCAAGGACGACGGGACTGTTTGTCGTGTTCAAGGCGTGAAGCAAAACTGGAAACCGCTTATGATGAACTTCGGCACTTTCCACGCCACCGAGTTTTGCGACAAGGGTTACGCCGTATATTTCCCGGGCGCACGCGCGTATACGGGCGAAGATACTGTTGAATTCTATCTGCACGGAGGCGTGCGTATTATGCAAGGCGCACTCGATACGCTTCTAAAAAACGGCGCGGTTATGGCAAAGAACGGCGAGTTCACCAAGCGCGCGTTTCTCAACGGACGGCTTTCTCTTGCCGATGCGGAGGGCGTCATCGATATGATACAAGCAGAGAGTGCGGCGGGCGTAAAAGCAGCTTATCGACTTATGCAAGGCGATGTGTCCAAAAAGATAAATTCCGTTTGCGACGAGCTTGAAAAGATAATTGCCACTCTTGAAGCAACTCTCGATTATCCCGACGAAATGGAAGATGAGGTTTTGCCATCGCTTCCCGACGAAGTGAACGGAGTTCTCGACGAGGTCAACGCGCTTATAGCCACTGCAAAGAGCGGAAAGATTGCAAAATACGGCATAAACGCCACGCTTGCAGGCAACGCCAACGCGGGCAAATCCTCGCTTATGAATGCGCTTCTCAAAGAGGACAGGGCCATAGTTACGGACGTTGCGGGCACGACGAGAGACACGGTTGAGGACAGTTTTGAATGTGATGGAGTCAAGATAAATCTTATCGACACTGCGGGCATACGCAATAGCGACGACATCGTCGAAAGCAAGGGCATAGAGCGCGCAAAGAAAGCCTTTGAGGGAGCGGATGTGATTTTGCACGTTATAGACACTACGAGCGGAGAAAAGGACGATATCAAACTTCCCGATGGCGTAATCGTATTCGACGTATTCAATAAATGCGACGAGACCGGCTTTGGAAAACACACCCAAAACGACCAATTCGAGATAAGTGCCAAGACGGGCAAAGGCGTCGATGCGCTTGCGCACGCAATAGCGTCTTTATATAAAGAAGACAAAGTCGAAGGTGGAGAGATAATCACGTCTCAAAGGCACGTATCGGCACTTTATCAAGCCAAAACGGCACTTGAAAGTGCGATTGAGTCGCTTGACGATACAATCGATTGCACGCTTATCGATTTGAGACGCGCTTACGACGCACTTGGAGAAATCACGGGTAAGACCGCAACGCAAGACGTTGTTGACAGTATATTCTCTCGTTTTTGCGTGGGTAAATAAAAGCCCTCAACGATAGCGATATCCGCAATAGAGAGAAATATAAATAAAATACCAACTTAAATATAACGAAAAATCACGGCAATTCGGAGTGATAATACGCAAAGGATTTGCCGTATAAAGATAATAATTTTTGCGAGTAATCGCAATTTTGGAATTATGCAAAAATTTGACGCTGTCGTAATCGGAGGCGGACACGCGGGTGTCGAAGCCTCGCTTGCACTTGCCAGACTCAATAAAAAAACGCTTATGCTGTGCCTTGACTACGGCACCATTTCTTTGATGCCTTGCAATCCTGCAATCGGCGGAACAGCAAAGGGACATCTCGTCAAAGAGGTGGACGCGCTTGGCGGTCAAATGGGACTTTCGGCGGACAAAGCACTTCTTCAAATCAAGACGCTCAATTCCGCAAAAGGCCCTGCAGTGTTCTCGTTGAGAGGACAAGAGGATAAAGCAGTTTATCACTCTCTTATGCTTGACATCGTACGAAATCAGCCCAACCTCACCGTGCTCGACAAAGAAGCAAGCGAAGTTGTGGCAAAGGACGGCAAAGTATGTGCCGTGCGCACGACGGACGGTGAAGAGTACGCTTGCAAAGCGGTGGTGCTTGCAACGGGCGTGTATCTCAACGGTGCTATTATCATCGGTGACTACGTCAAAAAGAGCGGGCCGAGCGGATTTGAAAGCGCACGACATCTCACGGACAGCCTCGTAAAACTCGGAGTGCCCATGCGCCGTTTCAAGACGGGAACGCCTGCGAGAATTTATCGCGACAGTATAGACTTTTCCAAGATGGAAATCCAAAGAGGGGACGATAGCGACAGATTTTCTTTTATGTCGCCTCACGAGGTTTTTAAGGAAGAGCCGTGCTGGCTTACTTACACCAACGCCAAAACACACGAGATTATTCTCGACAATATAGACCGTTCTCCGCTTTACAACGGCACGATACAATCGGTAGGACCGAGATATTGCCCGTCCATCGAAACCAAAGTTATGCGGTTCAAGGATAAGGAAAGGCACCAAATTTTCGTCGAACCCGAGGGCGCGGACAGTGAGGAGATGTATATACAAGGTATGTCGACGTCCTTGCCCCACGACGTGCAAGAGCAGATGTATCGCACTTTGCCCGGTCTTGAAAACTGCCGTTTTGCCAAATACGGCTATGCCATCGAATACGATTGTCTCGATCCGCTCGGTATGTATCCCTCGCTTGAAAACAAAGCGGTTGAGGGGTTGTTCTCCGCGGGACAGATGAACGGAAGCAGCGGATACGAAGAGGCGGCGGCGCAAGGTCTTATCGCAGGTATCAACGCATCGAGAAAGATAGACGGCAAAGAACCTCTCGTGTTGCGTAGAGACCAAGCGTATATAGGCGTGCTTATCGACGATCTCGTCACCAAGGGAACGAACGAGCCGTATAGAATGATGACCGCACGCGCGGAGCACCGCATATTCTTGCGCCAAGACAACGCAGATATGCGCCTCACTCCCGTAGGAAGAGAAATAGGTCTTGTCGACGACGCTCGATATCAACGTATGCTCGACAAAAAGGCAATGATAGAGCGCGTTATCGAGTTCTCGTCCAAGACTATGCCGAGAGATATTGTCGAGGGTTTGTTTGGGGAACTCGGTGAAGAGATGCCTCAAAAGACTCCGACCTTTGCGGAAATTTGCAGACGTCCGAGCGTGGAAGCACGAGATTTGAGAAGATTTATTGACTTTGAGTGCGACGACGAAGCGTTGAAGGCAGCGGTAATCGAGCTCAAATACGAGGGTTATCTCAAAAAGGAACAATCCGCAATCAACGAGCAAAAGAGGTTGGAAGGCAAACTTATCCCCAAAGACTTCGATTACGATTCAATCAAGGCGTTGCGCATCGAGGCAAGACAAAAACTTTCCGAAATCCGTCCGCTCAACCTCGGTCAAGCGTCAAGAATATCGGGCGTATCACCTGCGGACATCGCAGTCTTGATAGTCGCATTGCGATAAAATTCAAAAAGTATAGAGAAAAGCGTCAATCGGCGCTTTTTATTTTTGCGAAAACGACTTAAAGCCGAGCAAAAATAAATTTTCTTAAAAATTCATATTCAGACAAAACGTTTTTATAAATTTTACTCAAAAACAACGATTGATAGCGTTAGATATATGAAAAGCCTTGTTTTTTAAATCTCGGAATTATGCGTTTTTAAAAACACCCGATTAGAATACCGATTTTCATAAAAACGGTGTTTTTTGTAGGATTTTTCTTGCAAAAACAGCGGTTTTGTAAACAATTCAAATCACAATTTTGCACAAATCTTGCATAAATTGTTAAAAGTTTTTAATGTTTTTGTAAAGAAATTCGAGAAATTTGCAAAAAAATTTAAAAAGCATGCCGTTTTTATCGCTATTGCCACACAAGCAAAAGCAGATGTAGAAAAAGGGATTCGGAACATTCAAGAAATGAAAAAGAAAACGAATGAAAAATATGTTCCGATAAAATTTTATCAAGCCACAGATCCCAGATATAAACTATTT
>URUQ01000062.1 GCA_900551145.1 uncultured Eubacteriales bacterium | reverse complement strand
GAGATAGGAGTCCGTCTCGTGGGCTCGGAGATGTGTATAAGAGACAGGTGTATAAATTGCGGTATAATTTTTATTGAAAAACGAGAGGTTTTAGTATGCTCGAAGTCAAGAATTTATGCGTATACGCGCAGTTTGCGCGCGGTGAGGACGTCATAGTTAAAGACGTCTCTTTTTGCGTGCCTTGCGGACGCTCTCTTGCAATCGTGGGAAAGTCGGGTGCGGGAAAATCTATGATAGCGAGTGCAATCACGGGCACGCTTGCAGAAAATTGTTTTGCAAGCGGTTCGATTACTCTTGACGGCAAGGATTTGACGGACAAAAAAGTTCTCAAAGCAAGTCTTGGCAAAGACCTCGTTTATATTCCGCAAGGCGGAGCGGAATCTCTCAACCCGTCTCTAAAAGTCAAAACGCAAATTTACGAGGCGTTCGATATAAGTCTGCCAAAAATGAATAGAGACCAAAAGCGCGCGTATGCTGTTTACAATCTCGCAAAAGTGTGCCTTGACGAAGGTATTCTTGACAAATATTCCTTTGAAATAAGCGGTGGTGAGGCTCAACGCGTGATGATGGCAATCGCACTTTGCGCCAACCCTAAAGCCGTTATTCTCGACGAGCCTACTCGCGGTCTCGATGATAACAATAAACAAATTTTCATTGATTGTTTGCACCAAAACTTTGCAAATTCCGCAATAGTCGCAATCACGCACGACAAGGCGGTTGCGGACCTTTGCGACGATGTTATAAACGTGCAAAACGGTGTTATGGTCGATATCGGTGACGATGCCCGAGAGGAGGAAGAGATATGATCGAATTGCACGGCATAAGCAAGACTTTTGCGCAAAAAGGCAAAAACTCAACTTCTATAACGCCTCTTGACAAAGTGAGCTTGGATATCGAGGACGGCAAAATAATCGGACTTGTCGGTGCAAGCGGAGAGGGCAAGAGCACGCTTGCCAATATACTTTGCGGTATTTGTCCGCCGAGCAGAGGCAAAGTGTACGTTGACGGCGTGTCGCTTTGGAGCGATAAGTGCAAATACGACAGAAAAACGGGCTGTGCGGTTCAACTTATTCCGCAAAAACCCACGCTTGCACTCGATCCCACTCAACGAATAGGTGGTGCGGTGAAAGAGGCTCTCGTAGCGTTCAAAAACGCAAAGCGCGGTAAGGACGCAACGCAAAAAACGTACGAGTTGTTTGACGTAGTAGGGTTGGAACGAACGCTTGCAAGCAGACTTCCCGTGCACCTCAGCGGAGGGCAAGCGCAAAGAGCAGTAATCGCGCGGGCACTTGCAACTCGTCCAAAACTATTGATAAGCGATGAGTCGACTTCGATGCTCGACGAGCAAACGCAAGAAAAAATCTTGCAACTTTACAAAACGATAGTTCAAAACAATGGCATATCCGTGTTGTTTATAACGCACGATATCGACGTTGCAAAACGATTTTGCGATATGACGTACAATCTCAAAAACGGCAAAATCAATGTCTTGCAATAACCGAAACGCAATTGAAAATATAAACGAATAATATAAGAGGTAGATGCAAAATAATGAAAAAAAGCAAAAAAACAATCGGGTTTTTGATGATTTTCACAGTGATTTTTGTACTGTCTTTATGTCTCGTTGCGTGCAACGGAAACGATAATAGCAGTGAAAACACGTTTATCGTCGGCACGGCTATGGAGGTTGACTCGCTCAACCGTCTCGACACTCTCGGTGGCGGTGCAGGCTACAATTTCGACAAAATCGCGTCTACGGTGTCTCAATTGACCGTAGTTTCGCAAATTGACGGAAGTTTTGTAGGCAATGCGTGCGATTATTCGGTTTCCGATGACGGAAAAACATTTACGCTCACGCCCAAAGCACTCAAATGGCACGACGGAGTTGCTTTTTCTGCGGACGACGTGGAGTTTTCGCTTGCGGACGTAATCGGCAGTGAAGATTATGCCGATTGTGCCAAGCAAAACGGCTCTCTCGTATATACGCTTGCGATTTCTGAGACGCAATTCCTTACAAAACTCACGAAAGAAACGATAAAACCAAAGCATATTTTCGAGACCGCCACAAAGGACACTCTCACCGACGAGCAATCCGTAGTGGGACTCGGTCCTTATAAATATCAAAGCAGAGACAAAAATGCGGGTACGATTACTTTCGTCAAAAACGCCGATTATCCAAACGCGGAAAATTTGACGGTTGATAAAGTGATTTTCAAGCACTACGGCTCGGCGGACGTTATGACGCTTGCGCTCAAAAAGGGTGAAATCGACGCAGTTTACAACTACGGCAAAGGACTTGACGTGGACGCCGTTTCCGCTCTCAAATCTTGCGACAACGTAACGCTCGTGTCTTATGCAAGCAAGTCTATCCCCAAAGTGCTGTTTTTCAACAACGCAAAAATGACCGACGCAAGGGTGAAAAGAGCCATTGCAAAATCCATAGATTACGACAAAATTCGCACGCTTTTCGGAAGTGACGGAGCAAGTGCGTCGAGAGAAGGATTTGTCGGAGACGGCATTTTCGGATATAAAGAAAGCGCGGTTTGGAGCGAAGATTTGGAAGAGGCGAAGTCCCTTCTTCAAAGCGCGGGATATAGCGAGAATAACAAGTTTCGCTTTGAACTTCTCGTGCGCACCGACAAGGGCAACGACTCTCAATACGCCCCAATTTTGAAAACGCAAATCGAGCGTACGGGGATTGTAAACGTCGTGCTCATAGAAAAGGGTAGCGACTGGCAAAAGTACTATCAAGACGGCAATCATATGGCAAGTCTTGCCACTATCACGGAAAAGGGCTATGACTTCGAGGCTGGCTATGCGTCGAGATATACGCTTGCAACGGTTACGAGTATGCTCGCTGTGGCTAACCCCGTATCTCACGGACAACTGCAAGTCGAAGTGGACGGTCAGCTTACAGAATACGGCAAAATTCTCAAAGATATGCAAGGTGCAAAGACGACCGAGCAACTTCAAGACGCGGTTGGAAGATACCAAGACTTTATGGTTCAAAACGTGCCGTGCGTTGCGCTCTTTTACGACGGAACGGTGCAAGGCGCGTCGAGCAAATGGCAAGGCTATCTCGTTGACAACGCTTACGGCATAGTCAACATCAAGACCTTTGAAAACTTGAAAAAAGCATAAGATAAAATAGGGTAAATCGCGCAAACGACTGTTTATAATATACAATTGATATTATAAAACAGTCGTTGCGATAAATAGACGAGAGATAAGCAAAAAATGAAAAAGCGGATAATCAAAAACTTGATATTCTCGGTGATAGCGTTTGCGGCGATAATCGTCGTCAACTTTTTGTTGCCGAGGCTTATGCCGGGTGATCCGCTTGCAAATCTTATAGGTGCTGACGTAGAGGCAATTTCGCAAGAGGAATACGACGCATTGCGCCGTGAGACCGGTCTTGACAAACCTATGTCCGAACAGTTTGGCGATTATCTAAAAGGCGTATTTACGGGGGAGTGGGGATACTCCTACCATAGGGGCGATGACGTAGGAAAGCTCATTGCGCAAAAGATGCCCGCAACGCTTCAAATCGCGTTCCCTGCGTGGCTTATATCCGCATTGCTTTCATTGTGGCTGGGCGTAAACGCAGGGTATAGAAAGTCGAGACCGCTCGATTACGCGTTGAGCGGAACGATGGTCGTCGTGGATGCCGTGCCGTCGTTCTTGATGGCAATCGTGCTTTTGATACTCTTTGCGTTCAAGTGGGATTTGTTGCCATCGGGCGCGCTCAATTCCGTTGACGCACCGAGCGGAGTGCAAGGTTTTGCCGATAGACTTGCGCATCTTGTTTTGCCTGTGATTACGCTTGTAATCGTATCCACTCCTAAGAAGTATATGCTTATGCGCAATCTCACGGCAAGCGCGACGGACGAGCAATATATAACCTACGCCAAGTCCAAGGGATTGAGTGCGTCGAGGATAAAATTTACGCATATTTTCCCCAACGTCTCGGGTGCGTTTTTGAGTATGCTCGGCACGAGCTTCGGGCACATCGTGGCCGGCTCTATCGTTATCGAAACCGTATTTTCCATTGACGGAATAGGTTTGCTCGTGAGCAAGGGTATATCCGACCTCGATTATCCCGTACTGCAGGGTGCGTTTTTGGTCATTGCACTTTGCGTGCTCGTGTCCAACTTTATATCCGACGTCGTTTGTGCGCTCGTTGATCCAAGGCAAAGGAGGACGGAGGCATGACAATGTTCGTGCGAGAAAAGCGAAAATACAACGCAAGGCGAATATTCAGCATAGTTCTTTTTGCGCTCGGCATTGCGATACTGCTTGCCTTTGCGATTTTGGCAATATTCAGAAGTCAAATCTCGCCGTATTCGCCCACGGAGAGTTTCGGCAAATTCGAGGACTGCTCCAAAGAGCATTTGCTCGGCACAAACAATCTCGGCTACGATATTATGTCACAACTTATTTACGCCGTACGTCCCACGCTTGCGGTTGCGCTCTTATCCGCGCTTATATGCGTGACGATAGGCGTTGCGGTGGGCGTGCTTGCGGGATATATAAGCGGTATCGGCAGTGAAGCACTCAACGGAGTAATCAACTTTTTCTTGCTTATCCCGATGCTTCCTATGGCAATAGTGCTCGGTGCGTATCTAAACGGCGGGCGTATGGGAATCGTGCTTACAATATCTTTGCTTTGCTGGTGTCAGACGGCACGCGCGGTGAGAGCAAAGACTATGGAATTGCGAGGCAGTGAATTTGTCAAATCTCTCAAGTCTGTAGGGTATAGCGAGGCGCACGTTTTGGCAAGACACGTATTGCCCAACGTGTTGCCCGTGGCGGTTGCAAAATTCATTCCGTCGGTGGCAAGTTGTATAATGATTGAGGCAACTTTGAGCTTCTTGGGTATGGGCAATCTCAACGAAATAAGTCTTGGAGTTATGATCAACTATGCCTACAATTTCGGTGGCTTGAGCCTTGAAAAATACAACTGGTTGTTTGCCCCGGGCGTGTGCATAATGCTGCTGCAAATTGCGCTATATTGCATAGGGCAGTTTTTTGAAACGAAGAAGTCAATCGTGCGAGAAAGCACTTTGAGTGATAAATAATAGATAGATAAAGTGCCGATTGTGGCAATTGAGGTAAAATATATGTGTCTTGGAGATCCTAATTGCAAATGCAATATGATAAGCGATATAAGAGCGTTGCGCGATCAAGAAATCTTGTTCGGCAAGCGTGCTTTGCGTGTCGTTGACGACGACGAAAAAGTGGCGAACGCGCGCATGAAATACGCTCAAAATCCGACGTTTGACAATCTTATGGAGCTTGGAAGTGCGCTTGCTTTCCAAATGAGATATCACGAGGCAATCGAGTGCTTCGAGGGCGCAATAAAACTAAATCCCGACAGTTATCAAGCACGCAGAAAATGCGCGGGAAGGTATCTTTCCACTCTTCAACTCGACAAGGCGGAAGAGGCGTTTATGTGGTGCGACGAGAGGGGAGAAGATAGGCTCGACACGAGATATATGCTCGGGTGTATTGCGTATTATAAGTATGAGTACGAAAAGGCGCTTGCGCTGTTTGAGGAGTGCTTTTCACTTGCCGAGGACAACGATGATATGTATGTTGCGGCGCTGTTTTGGGCAATCGCTTGCTCGGTGCAACTCGGGCGAGATTTGGACGGTGTGTATGCACGATACAAGGATATGCAAATCGGGCATCACACGGGATATTTGCAAGCAGTGCGCTTGTTTATGGGGGAGGATTTGAAAGATTGCGACAATATCCCAAAAGAGGATAAATTGCAAAACTGCATCTTTATGTACGGCGTGCATTTGTACTATTTGCATCGCAAAAACGCTATGCTTGCCGACATCGCGCTCAAAAACACGCTTGCCAATGATACGTATTTCTCGGCGTTTGCATATCTGGGCGCGTATACGGAATATTTGAAAAATAACAATTAAAATCCTTGCCATTTGGATATAATGTGTTATAATCATCTCACCTTGAAACGCCTTTGTTGATTGTGGCGTAGAGGGGGTGTACTGGATTCGACACTCAGTTTGAAGCGGTATAAGCACGTCGCAGGCTCGGCTGCGTAAAAACGGAAATTAAAATTAAATGCAAAAAACAATCAAAAGAGCTCCAATATGGAGTTCGCTCTTGCTGCGTAATTAACTAGTGGCACATCGACGCAAGGTTTTCTGTTCCCTTGTAGGTCGGTGTTATAAAAACAGACAACGCAACCCGATTTCTCGGTAAGGTTGTTGTTATCACGAG
Source organism: uncultured Eubacteriales bacterium (assembly GCA_900551145.1). GTDB lineage: Bacteria > Bacillota > Clostridia > Christensenellales > CAG-917 > CAG-475. The sequence continues at coordinate 1,288 of URUQ01000062.1, read as the reverse complement.
ATCATCAATCGGAGGTTTGCGAATGAACCGAAGTGCGAAACAATCAATCATTCGATAAACGTGTAGAAAGTGCCGAATATGGCTGTTTGGACCGGGGTCCGACTCCCCGCACCTCCACCAAATGAAAAATGAGTTGAACCCTCAGTTCGACTCATTTTTTATTTGGTTGGTGCGGGGCTGCCTCGTAGTAAGCACCACAAAAAAGGCAAGTTGAACCTCGTTCGACTTGTCTTTTTTATATGTAATGCGCACTTTGGGCGCATTACATATAAATGCAAGCAAACATCAAGACTTTCAAAGTTTGCTTACATTTGGTGGAGGTGCGGGGAGTCGGACGGGCGGAAAAGCAAACAATCCGGTGAATTGTTTGCCCGCCCCGGGCGTGCGAGCGCAGACCTTTATAAAGTAGTGCGGACAACAATAAAGATGTGTGCCTGTGATGTGCGTGGCAGTAGCATAGGTCAAGCGGGGCGACTCCCCCCCCCATAAAAACGAAAATTTTAATTGATGGTGGTTGCGCAGGACTACCACGCATAAAACACCAAATGAAAAACGAGTTGAACCCTCTGTTCAATTCGTTTTTTATTTTCTGTTTATTGACATATTGTTTACGACAAGTTATATTTGTATTACTAAACACTCAAAGGGGGATATATGAAAAAGAAGTTTATAATAATTACACTTGTTTTGATTTGTTGTTTGATTATATTTACTGCTTGTAGCAGTGGCAACAATGATGACACTGTCGAAATTGGTAGTAAAACGATAACGACAACGCATACGCAACATTTAACGTCGCAGACGGATTTTGAGAAATTTTTTACTTTTTCCAAATCGTCAACGCATGGGACTGGTAACGGCAGATATGGTAAAGAATACACAAGTTATTCTGTAACAATTGACATCAAACCAAGGCTTTCTGGATTTGTTGAATATGAGGGGAGTCTTTCATTTAGAGTAGTTGCAAACGAAAATAGTACAGGTGGCGGACACCATAACGAATTGATTCCCGTGTCAGTCTCATATAAAGGCAAAGCAACAAAAAAATGCGAGTATAATAGCGATAAATATAAAGATGAAAGCGTTGTTTTTCCTCATATCAATGATTTAGAATATATTTCCTATGAGGATGCATACACATTGGTTCCTACGAATGTGGATATAACGGTTACGTATCACAATGAAGGATTGAGTGGAGATTACAGTCAATGTTATCAAACCATAAACGTAACGAAATATAACTACGAAAGTTATCTTTTCGGTAAATTAAATAATAGTGTATATTACG
>URUQ01000061.1 GCA_900551145.1 uncultured Eubacteriales bacterium | reverse complement strand
CATTCTTTTTGAATTTTTCAACGCTTTTTTGATATTTTGTTCGTATTTATGATATAAATCAAATCTTTTATAAAATAGAATATCAGTATAATGAGGTGGTCTATGAGCAAAGAAAAAGTCGAATGGCAACGTATGATTAGCGGCAAGTTGTACAACTCGACGAGTAAAGACATATTTTGGCAACACGCAAGAGGTATGTGCCTCACGCAAAAGCTCAACAAATGCCCGGTGTGGAACGCACCGAGGCAAAAACGACTCATCAACAAACTTATCCCCTCCTCCAAGGGTAAATCCGTTTGGATTTTCACGCCTTTTTATTGCGAATACGGTGTCAATATTCACCTCGGCAACGATGTGTTTTTCAACTACGGATGCACTCTTTTGGACATATCACCAATCACGCTTGAAGACGGCGTATGGCTCGGCGCAAACGTCACCATTGCAACTCCGTGCCACCCTCTCATTGCGGAAGAACGTATAAACACCACGTATCCCGACGGTTATCACGACCTCGAATACTCCAAACCCGTGACTATCAAAAAGAACGCTTGGATAGCTTCGAACGTGGTTATTTGCGGTGGCGTCACGATAGGCGAAGGCGCGGTTATAGGTGCGGGAAGCGTGGTTACTCGCGATATACCGCCTCGTTGCATTGCGGTTGGCAATCCATGCAGAATCCTACGTCAAATAGACGAGGACGACCGCATAAACGTATGGCAAACGTATATCGAGGGCAAAACGCCTCTTTCCGCTCGCGACAAAGAAAAATCAAACAAATGACAAAAACGCGTTTTTATCAATCGTTTTAGCACATATAAAACTATTATTTTGCCAAAACGATAAAAACGCATATAAACACTCATAGGTAAAACGGCAAACGATGCGCATGCGCGGGCATATTGCAAGCGACAAAAAACAATGCTTGAAAGCACGCCGTATGCGTGATATAATGATATTTAGGAGTTATTATTACTCTACATATCGATATAAATGCTTTGCCTATATAAAAACTCAAATATAAATTGCTCGGAGGAAATTATGAACGAGAACGATTATAAAGATATTCTTGCCAAGCTTACGCTGGAAGAGAAAGTGCAGATGCTTTCCGGCTCTACCACATGGCTTACGCAGCCTATCAAGAGAGACGGCATAGACATTCCTGCCGTGCGCACGAGCGACGGTCCGAACGGTATGCGTCGTGAAAAAATGTCAGGTGGCGTAAACATTATGCAAACGCCCGAACCCGCAACGTGCTTCCCCGGTGCAGTTACGTCCGCATCGAGTTGGGACGTTGAACTCGAACAAGAGGTCGGTGCGGCAATTGCAGTCGAAGCGCAATCTTTGGGTGTTTCCACCGTTCTCGGCCCGGGCGTAAATATTAAGCGTAGTCCGCTTTGCGGAAGGAACTTCGAGTACTTCTCTGAAGATCCCTTCCTTGCGGGACGTATGGGGGCTGCGTGGGTGCACGGCGTGCAAAGCAAAAACGTCGGTACTTCCCTCAAACACTTCCTCGCAAACAACCAAGAATACATAAGAATGACCATCAACTCCGTAGTTGACGAGCGCACGCTTCGCGAGATTTATATGCCCGCTTTCGAACATATCGTCAAGACGGAACAACCGACAACGGTTATGTGCTCTTACAACCGTCTCAACGGCACGTATCTCAGCGATTACAAGCGTTTCCTCTCCGACGTCTTGCGTGACGAGTGGGGATTTAAGGGCATCGTGGTGAGCGACTGGGGCGCGGTCAACAACCGTTCCGAAGGCATCAAAGCGGGTATGGATCTCGAAATGCCGGGCAACAATGGTATGAGCGATCCCGGCGTATACAAAGCACTCCAAGACGGCACTCTCACCGTTGAAGATATCGACAAAGTGGTGCTTCGCCTCATAAGATTTGCATATGAAAACACCGTGCGCGAAGTCAAGGGTGTAAAGTTCGATATCGAAGAGCACAACGCAATCGCAAGACGCGCGGCGGAAGGCGGTGCGGTGCTTCTCAAAAATGACGGCGCACTCCCCTTGAACGCAAAACAAAACATCGCAGTCATCGGCAAACTTGCAAAAAAACTCCGCTATCAAGGCGGTGGTTCGAGCCACATTCTCCCCACCAAAGTCACGTCGTTTACGGACGCTTTGGACAAGGCGGGTCAAAAATACGCTTATGCCGACGGATACACCCTTAAGGGCGAAGGCTACAAAAAGAGCCTCATAAATCAAGCAGTCAAGACCGCAAAGGGCAAAGACGCGGTATTGTTGTTTATCGGTCTTACGGACGCGTTCGAGTCGGAAGGCTACGACCGCAGTCACATCAAAATGCCTTCTTCGCACGTGACGCTCATCAACGAGATTTTGAAGGTCAACAAAAACGTCATCGTGGTGCTTTCTTGCGGTTCGCCCGTTGAAATAGGCGATTGGGACAAAAATGTCAAAGGCATACTCAATCTTTATCTCGGCGGCCAAGCAGGCGGAGAAGCGGCGTATAACCTCATCTACGGCAAGGTCAATCCCTCGGGCAAACTTGCCGAAACCTTCCCAGTCAACGAAAACGATTATATCGGCGCAAAATACTTCCGCATGGGACCTCGCACGGTGGAATATCGCGAAGGCGTTTACGTAGGATACCGCTATTATGACACGGCAAAGAAAGCGGTCAAATATCCGTTCGGTTACGGCTTGAGCTACACCACGTTTGAGTATTCCGACCTTAAATTGAGTGCGGACAGCATCAACGAAGGAGACGACTTCACCGTCACGTTCAAAATCAAGAACACGGGCAAAGTCGCCGGTGCGGAAATTGCGCAAGTTTACGTTGCGGACGTCGAAAGCACTCTCTACCGTCCCGAAAAGGAACTCAAAGGCTTCAAGAAAGTATTCTTGCAAGCGGGTGAGGAAAAAGAGGTCAGCGTATCGCTTGACTCCCGTGCGTTTGCATACTACAACGTATTAATCAACGATTGGCACGTTGAAAGCGGTGATTTCCGTATTCTCGTGGGCGCAAGTTCTCGCGATATCAAGCTCGAAGGCAACGTGAACGTCACTTCCAAAAATCCCGACGCTCCCATTCCCGACTACAAAGCAACCGCACCTTGCTACTACGATATCGCAAATGCAAAAGATATCCCCGTCGAGCAATTTGAGGCACTTTACGGCGAAAAGATGGTTGAGAACAAACCGTTCGTCAAAGGTGAGTTGACTGCAAACAACACCATCGGTCAATGCAGAGTTTCAAGATTCGGAAAGTTTATGTACAACCTTGCGGTGGGTGCAGTAAATCTCGTCGCACTCTCTTCCGAAAATCCCGAAATGCTCACCAATTCCGTAAAAGATATGCCTTATCGCACGATAGCGGCGTGGTCAATGGGTATTATCAACCAACGCGCTCTCGACGGTCTCGTAGATATGCTCAACGGCATAAAAGGCGGTTTCCGCAGATTTATCAAAGGTCTCGGCAAAGAGAAGAAATCAAAGAAAAAATAATATAATTGCGCCGAATGCTAAACACGTGTCAGTTATCTCACAGAGATAACTTGACACATATTTAGGCGCAAACGTCCTACAAAAAAAGCAAGCAGAGCCTTGCTTTTTTGCGTATTGGCTCGCAACCTTGAGGCGGCTCGGCGGTTGCTCAGGCGGATAATGGATGCTCACAACAACTCTTCGTGAAGTTATATTCTACGGCTCCGCCTGTCTACGAGCGTCGTTATGCGTACTGCGTGCGCTAATGGAACATTCCATATTTCGCTACGCTGGATTCCCACGGTCACTTTGTTCCCTCGGAATGACATAAGGGGAAATGTAAATCGGGTGTGGGTGTCCCACCCTCGAAACAGTGATATCGTGCTTACGCAAAAAGTGATATTGCGACGTCGGCTCAGTTATGGAATATTCCATATATTATACATCAATCGTCCTAAAACGCAATATTTAGATGAAGAGCGCGTTTAATAGCGATTGCTACGAAGTCAATCGCGTCAAAAGCCCCTTGCATGACAACCCTAATTTACTGAGCGTAAATGAGTTGGCAGGCAAGGGGCTTTGCCAATGCTATTCGCTAAATAGTGCGTTTTAGGGCGATTGATGCCATCTTGGGATCATCCGTCATAATACAATCTGCCCCGTTCGCTTGCAACTTGGCAACGTCGTCGGGATCGTTGATGGTCCAGTATTGGACGGCTATGTCGAGAGAGTGAGCGAAGTCGATAAATTCCTTGGTGGAAAGGTCAAAGAAACCGTTGAATCCCATCGGAATTTGGAGAACCTTGAAGTTGAACTTTGCGTTGGTGTTGCCATAGAGGAAGGCGTAGTAGAAGTCAAGAACCTCAGCGATACCCGCCGAGCGCACAACTTCTTTTTCAAACGCACCGTTGGCGTTGCACTCATCGACGTACTTGCTGATTTCACCTTGGAAAGTGCCGAACACGGTGCGGTCGATGATGTCAAACTTGTCCATCATGCGATATAGTTTGTTCATAGCGCGCTTGCCGACTTCTCCGCCGTCCTTAATTTCGATGACGTATTGCATAGTTTTTTTGCCTTCGCAGGCGTCATTTTCGACGTAGGTCAAGACCTCTTCCAGCGTTGCGATGCGCACGTCTTTGAGATCGTCACCGACTTTGTCGCGATACTTGTAAACTCCGTCCGTAGTCTTGAAGTTGTAGCCGAAGTTGTACGTTTTGAGTTCCGCAAGCGTCATATCGCAAATCTTGCCCGTGCCGTTGGAAGTACGGTCGATTTCGTGGTCGTGCATAAGGACGAGAACGTCGTCTTTGGTGAGGTGCAAGTCAAATTCGAGAATGTCGACCTTGTAGTTTTCGTTCTTCGCTTGCTCCATGCATTGCTTAAACGCTGCCATAGTCTCTTCCGGCTCGAGCACACCGCCCGCTCTATGTGCGGAAAGCAAAAGTCCGTATTCCGAGCTGAACGTGATATACTTGTTGTTGCCCGTGTATTTTTCAATATGCTCGACACGCGCGCAACCGCCCGTAAGCGGAAGGATAATCACGTTGAGAATAAGCACGAACAAAAGTGTGCCTACGATAGACCAAACAACCGAGTTTTTCACGGTTTTTTTGTGCTTTTTGATTGCTACTTTGACTTCGGGTGCATCCGTCAACAATACGTCGACGCCGTTTACATCTCGTCTTGAAAATACGTTGCGTTGAATTTTCATTTTTCACCTTATCAATTTAATATTGCAATTATAACACATATTTTTGAGATAGTAAACACCACTGTCCAATTTTTGTACAAATGTACGATTGCGCACTTGTAAATCTAAGTGTTCTCATATGCATATATGCACAATAGAAAAAGCGAGAGTGCTTATTGCACCCTCGCCTATCTATATTGCGTGTAAATTATGCCGCAAACGTAATAGTTACGGTTGCGCTCGTTGCGCTTACGCTGACGATCTCGATATCGAAATTGACTTTCTTGTTGTCGTTTCTCGCATAGTTCGGGAATACGGTGCTGAGTTTTTGTCCTGCTTTCCACAAATCGTCCGCACTGCAAAGTCCGTACTCGTCGGCAGAGAAATCTTTCTCACCGTCCGCTTGAACGAGCTTGATAAGCGGAAATTCCGTCACAGAGTTGTTACATTCGGTAAACGAACCATACTCGTCCGTATACGGGTTTTCCGCGATTTTGGAAGAGACGTGATAAATTCTCACGCCGTACGATGCGCCCTTTTCGGTGTCGTAATCGTAATACAAATAGCTGTTTGCTTGATTTGCGTGAGCCATATTGAGACCGGTATTGGTGTACAAATCGATGAGTAAATACTCACTGAAATACGATCCGTTGTAATCCAAAAGCACCATAATGCAACTTCCGCTCGACTCAAACGGATTGAGTGTGACGGTTTGCGTAGTAGTCACCACGGTGGGATTGACCCAACCAAGCATCATCTTGGAGTATGCGTTGTGGTCACCGACGGTGTAGTCCATCATATCCGCACCGCCCAAGCCGTTGTCACTGCCTTGGTTTTGGTAATAATCATAATAGTCGTCAAGTCCGAGCAAGTGTCCCGTCTCGTGAATATAGGTCGAAGCATTGATTTTGAGACCGCTTATAGTCGCATTGACGTATTGTCCCGTCGTATCGTTGTAAGGATCGTTGGCGTTGCCCGTATACTCGTTCATAAAGTCAAATCCCGCAAAGAGGTAATAACCGAGGTCGAGATTGTCGTACTTCGTGTTGTCGCTATCGTCCTTTGCGTAGGAAGTGACGTATGCCCAATAGATGCTTTCATCGTCTGAAGACGAAGAAGCAGCGTCGGAAGAGTCGTACACTACGGGCGCGGTATAGATGATCCAAATTGCGTCCAATATGCCGTTGTTGTCGTGGTCGTAAACGGAAAGATCAATTTGCGGTGTAATCCACGCCATAACTTCTTCAAGAATGATTGCGTCACCGGCAAGGGAAACTTTTTCTCCTTCGCAAGTTACGGATTTAGTCGTTGTTTCATAATACGAAGAATCGTTTTTTGCCGTGTAAACGCTTTGGATATCAAACGTCATATCGAGATTGCCATACGACGAAGTTTGATAGTATGTCTTGACGCTTTGCCAACCCGTATCGGTCGTCGAGCCGTTGAACGCCTTGTTCAAGTTGTCGAGTTGCGTGTTTGTGACTGCGTAATTGCTGAATTGCACGGGTACGACAAGACAATGATATGCGCCTTTTGATTCGAGCGGGAGGAGATCGTTCTTGCCGTAATACTCGATGAGTTTTTCTCTCAAAGTGCTTTTGTCAAGAGTTGCAGCGTTGAAGTTTTGCGCGGGCATAACCTCGGTGGGAGTGGGCGTCGTTCCGCCGCCACCCGTAGTTCCTCCGCATACAACCTCAACGGACTTGATGTACATTGACTTTTTCTCACCCGTTGGAATAAGCTTGATAGTCAACTTACCGTCGAGCGCATCGGAAGTGCTGAAAGTGAGAGTAGTAAGTTGAGTATAATCGCTTGGTTTAGTAACAGTACCCGTTTTCGTACCGTTGCAAAGCATATTTGTAGAACCAACCAATACTTCAACGCCCATACCATTGTCTGCATTGGAATAAAGCACAAGAGATATCGACGAAACGTTGGTCAACGAACCTTTACTAATGAGCTCGGTTGTTCCGCCCGCTTGCATATATTGAATACCACGATCGTTGTTGAAAGAATTTGCAACGGATGTCGTTTCAAACACTATATCGGTGCTATTTGCACCCAAATATTGGTCAGTGAAAACGATCGTATACGTCTTGGACTCAATCGGGGTGTCTCCGCCGCTCGTGTCGGTCTTGATTGTGAGGTCGCCCAAATCGAAGTTTACTTGTCCGAAATCGGAGAAAGTCACCTCATACTTATAATCGCACGATTCGAGCTCTCCTTCTACATTGAGATAATCGCATTGCGCGATTGCAACGAGTTTGCAGATATTTTCACCTTGCAAATACACTTCGATACGCTTCCAATACATATCGTAATCGGGGTCTTCTGCAAAACCGCCGAAAATTCCGTTGCCCGCTTCGACCGAGTCTTTTGCGACGTATTGATTGAATTTTCCGCTCATACCCTCGGTTGACGCGAGATCGAAATGTTCAAAGGTGTATTTGCCAAGTTCGTCTATGT
>URUQ01000060.1 GCA_900551145.1 uncultured Eubacteriales bacterium | reverse complement strand
CGTCTAATTCGTCGGCAGCGTCAGATGTGTATAAGAGACAGCACCACGAGCGTTCAGCAAGGTGGTCACCACACAAAAATCACTTGTCTATGATAAGGTATTCGTGAGTGTTGAGGCAGTTTTGCTTCGACACTTGTTTTTTATGTCGAAATAAACCATAGCGGTGTATATAGGAGTAGCAATTTGAAAGAACTGCAAATCAACGAACAAATCAGGGATAAAGAAATTCGTCTCATCGGTGACGACGGTCAACAATACGGCGTCATTTCTATGAGAGAGGCTCGCGCCATTGCCGAAGAAAAAGGGCTTGACGTATGCAAGGTTTCACCGCCTTCCGTTCAACCTCCCACTTGCAAATTGATGGACTATGGCAAATATCGCTACGAGCAACAAAAACGCGAGAAAGAAGCCAAGAAAAATCAAAAGGTGATGGAAATCAAAGAGATCCGTCTTTCCGCAACTATCGACATCGGCGACACTACGAGACTTGCCGCACAAACGGCAAAATTCCTCTCGGAAGGCAACAAAGTCAAAGCGTCGATTCGCCTCAAAGGTCGTCAACAAGCGCACCCCGAGATTGCGGTCAAGATTGTTGAGGATTACATCGCAATGGTCGGCACCGACCTCGTCGTCGAGAAAAAACCGGTTCAAGAAGGTCGTATCATTTACACCATTCTCGCACCGATGCAAAAGAAATAAAAATTATTTAGCCCTCGGGCAAAGCAAAATAATAGAGGAGGCACACCTATGCCAAAACAAAAAACACATAGTGGAGCAAAGAAGCGTTTTCGCGTAACAGCAAACGGTTACTACAAGAGAGGCCATTCTGCACACAGCCACCTTCTTACCAAGAAGACAACCAAGAGAAAGAGAGATCTTCGTTCTATCGAGTATGTTGACGAGACAAGATCCGGCGAACTCAAAAAGTTGTTGCCATACAAATAAGGAGAATGAACCATGAGAATTAAAAGAGCGGTTAACGCAGTTAAAAAGCGTAGAAAAATAATGAAACAAGCAAAGGGTTATTATGCAGGTAAGCATGCCCTTTATCGTGTTGCAAAGCAACAACTCCTCAAGAGCGGTGTATACGCATACGTCGGAAGAAAGCAAAAGAAACGTGATTTCCGTTCACTTTGGATCACTCGTATCAATGCTGCTGCACGTATCAACGGTATGAGCTATTCAACTCTTATGCACGGTCTCAAAGTTGCGGGTATCGACCTCAACAGAAAGGTTTTGAGTGAAATCGCAATCAGCGATCCGCAAGCGTTTGCGGCACTCTGCGACAGCGCAAAGAAAGCACTTGCATAATCGGTTTTTACACAATGTTGCGCATAGATATATGCGCAACATTGATTGTATAGACCGCTTTTTCATATTTGAAACCGTGCTATGAAAGCATTGTGAAAATATCAATTGAGGCGGTTAGAATATTGCAAATCATCACTTCAACCAAAAATCAATTCGTGAAAGAAGCACGTTCTCTTTCGCAAAAAAAGTTCCGCATTGAGACGGGACTATTTTTGGTAGAAGGGATAAATCTCATCAAAGATATGCCTTCGTCCGTTAGAGTGAAATACGTGCTTGCCACGCCTTCGAGAGAGAGTGAGGTGGAGACTATATTTTTCTCGGACGAAAAGGAGCGTCAAGAAAAAGCAATGCAAAGCGTTGCTTTTACGCGCGCGCAAGTGTATTATGTGAGTGACGAGGTTATGGCGTACGTTGCGGATACGGTTTCTCCGTACGGAATATGCGCCGTTTGCGAAATACCCAAAAGCGAATTTCGCATGCCCACATCCAATGCGCTATTGCTTGACGGCGTAAGCGACCCCGGCAATCTCGGCACTATATTCAGGACTGCCGCCGCTTGCGATTTTTGCGATATTTATTTGCTCGACACTGCGGATATCTATTCTCCAAAAGTGGTCAGAGCGACGCTTGGCGGGCTTTTCAAGGTGCGTGCCACTGTGATTACTCTCGATGAGGCAATCGACCTTATGAGATGCACCAACAGCGCGATTTTGGATATGAACGGCATCAATATTTTGACGAATAAAGCGGTTTCGCCCGTATTGTTCGTCGCGGGCAACGAGGCGCACGGCGTCAGAGCCGAGCTTCGAAAAGAAGCGAAAATTGCGTACTCTTTACCTATGAAAAACGATATCGAATCTTTGAACGTAGCGGTTGCAACGGCCGTTGCGATGTATCAAACAATATAGGAGAAAACAAGTATGAGTGGACACAGCAAATGGCATAATATTCAACAGAAGAAAGGCAAAACCGACGCGGCTCGCGCCAATATCTTCACGAAGATTGGCAGAGAACTTGCCGTTGCAGTCAAAGAAGGCGGTGCAGACCCCAACAGCAACAGCAAACTCGCACAAGTTATCTCAAAGGCAAAAGACAACAATATGCCCAACGACAACATTATGCGCAGTATCAAAAAAGCCAGCGGTGAACTTGGTTCAATCAACTATGAAGATATGATTTACGAGGGTTACGGTGTTGGCGGAACTGCCATTATCGTCGAAGCCCTCACCGACAATAAAAATCGTACGGCGGGTGACGTTCGTCACTTGTTCGACAAATTCGGCGGTTCGATGGGGACGAACGGTTGCGTATCCTTTATGTTCAAGCGCAAAGGCGTCATCACCATCGCAAAATGCGACATCGAAGAGGATGATCTTATGATGTATGCGCTCGAACTCGAAGGCTTTGAGGACATCAATTCCGAAGACGACGAAGTGTATCAAGTTTACACCGATACGGCGTCCTTGGCGTCCGTAAGAAAGAGCCTCGAAGACGACGGCGTAAAAGTCTTGTCGGCAGAAGTCGATATGATTCCCGACAATTACGTCACGCCGAGCGCAGAACAACAAGCAACCATCATCAAGATGATCGACAAACTAGAAGAGCTCGACGATGTGCAAAACGTTTACCACAACGCAACGCTCGATATCGACGATGACGAGGAATAATTTTTCGTTTATTGCTTGACAACACGACTATGTCGTGATATACCATATTATTGCAAATGTGAATAAATATTCACATTTGCAATAAAGCCACCAAATTCGATACGCGGTGAGAGCAATCGGCCAATCGATTTTTGTGAATATAACCGCATCGTTTAGAAGCCTCGGTTATCTCCATGAGAAAATCGGCAAGGCTTTTCTCGTTCGAATACGCAAGCGTGGCTATGGACAAAATAGGAAATAAAATTTTTATCGACGCGCTTCGGCGCAGAGGCAAATATGGAAAATATATATCTTGATCACGCGGCAACGACACCGTTGTCACCAAAAGCGTTTGAGGCTATGAAACCATACTTTTCCGACACTTTCGGGAATGCCAATTCACAGCACGTATTCGGACGCGAAGCAGCAAAAGGCGTAAACGATGCAAGACAATTGCTTGCAAATTGCATCGGCGCAAAACCGAGTGAAATTTACTTCACGTCTTGCGGTACGGAAGCTGACAATTGGGCGGTCAAGGGTATTGCTCTTCAAAATATCGAAAAGGGCAAGCACATCATCACCTCGGTTATAGAGCACCCCGCAATTTATACGACGTGCAAACAACTTGAAAAGTTCGGTTGGGAGGTCACGTATCTTCCCGTCGACAATGAGGGTTTTGTGTCCGTTGACGACCTTGAAAAGGCAATTCGCCCTGACACCGTGCTCGTAAGCATAATGTTTGCAAACAATGAAATCGGCACAGTAGAGCCTATCAAAGAACTTTGCGAAGTCGCACACAAACACGGCGTTTTGTTCCATACCGATGCAGTTCAAGCAACCGGTGCAATCAAATACAATGTCAAGGATTTGGGAGTGGATTTGCTTTCTATGTCCGCACATAAGTTCTACGGTCCGAAAGGTATGGGTATGCTTTACGTACGCAACGGTATCCGTATAGAGAAGCTTTTGACGGGCGGTGAACAAGAGCGTTCGCACCGTGGCGGTACGAGCAACACTCCCGGCATTGTCGGTATGGCAACCGCACTTGACGAAGCACTTGCGACAATTGAAGAAGACGACAAATACGTTGCGTCCTTGCGTGACCACTTCGTTGAGAGAGTTCTAAACGAAATCGACGATATTTACTACAACGGCGCAAAAGACACCTCGAAGCGCCTTCCAAACAACGCCAATTTCAGCTTCAAATATATCGAAGGAGAGTCAATCTTGTTTTCGCTTGACCTTGCGGGCATAAGTGCGTCTTCCGGTTCTGCATGCTCTTCAGGCTCGCTCGAGCCGTCAAGAACGTTGCTTGCAATCGGTGTTCCCGTCGGTACGGCACACGGTTCTATCCGCTTTACGTTTGGCAAACACAACACGATGGCAGAGGTCGATTACACCGTTGACGAACTTGTCAAGATTGTAAAACGACTCAGAGATATGTCACCGCTTTACAAAAAGTAAATAAAGTTTCAGGGCATAGCCCGAGGAGTATATTATGTACAACGAAAAAGTTATGGAAGTTTTCAAAAATCCTCAACACATGGGCGAGGTTGAAAACTACAATGCAATCGGCACAGTCGGTAACGAGGTGTGCGGAGATATAATGCAAATCACTATGCGTATCGAAGACGGTATCATCAAAGATGCAAAATTCAAGACTTTCGGATGCGCCGCGGCAGTTGCATCAAGTTCAACCGCAACCGGTATGATTATCGGCAAGACCATCGAAGAGGCACTCAAACTCACCAACAAACAAGTCGTTGAGGAACTTCAAGGACTTCCTCCGCAAAAGATCCATTGCTCGGTATTGGCGGAAGATGCTATACGACTTGCCATCGACAACTACCTTCAAAACAGCGCAAAATAACGCCTAACTTCGGCAGAGCCGTCCGTCCGACAACTCATTTACGATTGGTAAATTAGGGTTGCCGTTCGGACGGCTCTTTCTTGTTATGCATTTATTTTGCGCTGTGTTGATAACTGATTTTTTTATTGGAATATTCCACAACTTGTGCCTACGGCACAAATATCACTCTCGCTTCGCGAGAATATCACTGTTGCGAAGCAACAATTTCACTGCGCCTACGGCGCAATATCACTTTTACTATGAAAATATAAGAAACACCTCTCGTGTCCTAAAACTCAATATTTGCCCGAAAATCGTTAATTTTGAGTATATAAAAGCACAAATCGTGTATGCGCTACATGCTTGCGTACACGATTTGTGCTTTTATAGAGGATAAATGAACAAGACCGATTATTTACATAATGATGTCTTCGATTTTGTTTACAAAGGCACGTTTTGCTTTTTTTAGTGAATTGTTTGACATACTGCAATACAGCGCAGTGGCAGTGACTATTCCAAGCATAGTGCCGATGATCAATGAATTTTTCATTTGCTTGCCTCCTGATTTTATTGTTTGCACCTACGCCTTATAAATGTATGGGAAATTGTAGCAATTGAATAATACGTTCTAATAGTCGAAAACGTTTTTGACCATTGTATTTTGAGTTTGATTTTACCGTAAATGATTTATCTTGCATATCGCTTTTGCAATATGTATTGACAAATTCCGTTTATGATTTTATCATAAAGCTATGAAAAAGAAGTTTGTTACGATATTTTCCGTCTTTACGCTTGTTATCGTTCTTGCTATTACGTTGACTTCGTGTCTCAAAGTCGGCATGCAAAAGAACAATATTAAAAAGCGTCTTGACGAAGCCGGTGTGTCTTACACGTACGAGCGCACGACGCCCATCACCAAGGACGGAGAGCGCGATTATCCTTTTGAGGATCTTATGCATTGCACCAAGACGTATACGACAACCGTTGACGGAGTAGAGACCGAGGTCGTGCAAGAACTGTACATAATTTTTGCCGGCAGTGACGAGGCTGCAGAGTGGGCGAAGGAGAAAGCGGACGCTTACGTTGCGGACAACTCGCTTGATAAATGGAACTCATATATCTATGACAGAGTGATTATGTGCGGATATTACGAACTCCTTACAATCGCGCGTTCGTATTGACGCTGAATAGCAAGATTCATTTGCAACGCCGTTAAAGGGAATTTGATGAGTTGAGAGCGTAAATTTATATGATTGGTTATTTTTTCGTAATCGCTTTCAAACGCAATTGATTTACATAGTTTTACGAACTTGGTATAAAAGCGAGGTTACCTCGCTTTTTTATATCGATATTTAATCAAAAAAGCGCACTATATAGAAAGACATAGCAGAAAAAATGCAAAAGAAAATCCCCGCAAAACGCGGGGATTTTTCTTGTCGGCATAGGGAGGATAAATAAGTGCCGACAAATTGGGGAGATTGTTTAAATTATAGCATATCAATCGAATTTGTCAATAGGATTATTATGCCCATTTTATTATAAATTTTGGAAAATTTCACTCAAATCCGTTCCGAGAACGTTGTTGGCAGGTTTTTGCGCCCACGATACGAAATCTCTTATCGTATCCGCAGAGAGTGCAAAGCCCATATTGTCAATGGTGTCGTCCGCAAGTTTTGACTCCACGATACCTACCACTTTGCCGAGGATATTGACCATCGGACCACCGCTGTTACCGCCGTTGACCGCCGCGTCCGTCATGATGAACGTACCCGCGCCCCAAGAGGAGAGAGTGATATCGGGTTGCGATACAGAGCCTGAAGTAATGCTGTTTTTCTCGCCGATACCTTCGGGGTTGCCGATAAGCGCAACGGGATCACCGCGTCTTACGTCTGTGGTTGCGATTTGGAGAGAGGGGTGCGCTTCGTTTGAAGGTTGAGTGCCTTTAATTCTCAAAATCGCAATATCCGCTTGGTCGTTTTCTGCCGTAAGTTTTGAATCGTCGTATGCGCCGTATGCAACTATTTCGACGTTATATTGCGTTTCCTCGCCGTCGAAAATCGCAACTATGCTCTTATATGATGCCCAACTGTATGTGTACTTCGAACCGAAACCAATACCGCCTACTCTCGTTTCAGCGACGTATCTCGCGCAGTGTGCGTTGGTGAGCAAGTATCTTTGCGTAGTTCCCGTTGAGTCGGTGTCCGTAATCAAAAATCCGCTTCCAACGTGGTATTCCGAGGAAGAGTCGGTGTACATATAGAGTCTTGCAACGGAAGCGGAGCAGTATTTGTCCGCAACTTGACCTACTGCGTAATTGAGTTTTTCAAGTGCCTCTTGTAAGGCTTGGTCGGTAATATCTTCTACAATATCCGTTTCGCTCAACGTTTCGTCTATCGCGTTTCGATATTGTTCTTTCATGCTTTCGGAAATAGATGCCGCATATTCTTCCGCAATGCTTTGTTTCATACTTGCAAGTACGATGACGTTGACAAGCACCACAACGCACATAACTGCCGCCACTACGATGCAAATAATCGTCACGGCATTGAGTTTATTGTGGTTTTTGGGCTCCGGTGTATGATACACGGGAGTGTGTTGCGGTTGAGTTTCTCTTTGGTCGTCAAAGAAGTTGTTGAAATCGTCCATAAAAATGCCTCTTTCTCATTTTGTAGCCTAATAATAGTTTTTCAAACTTAAACGAGTATTAAAACGACGAAAATTTATAATTTTACACAATTATTAGTTCTTTTATTAAAGTATAGCGTGCGATACGCATATCTTGCAGAAAGTCGCGCAATCTCCGAGAAAATGAAAGAGTGCAAAAGAAACGCTACAAGTTGACAAATATCTTTATCTATAATATTATAT
>URUQ01000059.1 GCA_900551145.1 uncultured Eubacteriales bacterium | reverse complement strand
ATCTAAAATATAACATATCTGCGATAACATTGCAAGCGTTTTTACAAAATAGATGCAATATATTCGATTTTTATCTCTTACATTCTTTGCGCAATGATTTTCAGTGCGCCAGCCGTTGCAAAAACGTCGCTCATCGCGCGGTGTGCGTTCTCGTGCGATATGCCGTACGCTTTGGATATGGTTTCGAGTTTACAGTTGGGAAGTTCCGTAAGATATCTTCTTGCAAGCAACAGCGTATCGACAAGTTCGTTGTCAAAATGATAACCCGATTTTTCTGCGATTCTGCTCAATATCGGATAGTCGTACCCCGCTATATTGTGTCCGCAAAGTATCGCACCGTGCGCAAACTTGAAAAAGTCGGGAATTACACTTTCCACGCTCGGCGCGTCGAGCACCATTGCGTTGGATATATGCGTAAGTTCGGTTATCACGGGCGATATCGTTGCCACGGGTTTGATAAGCGTTTGGAAGGTTTCCGTTTCCACTCCGTCTACGATTTTGAGTGCCGCAAGCTCGATAATCTCCGCCAAATCCGTCTTTAAATCAGTCGTTTCGAGGTCAAACACCACGAAAGTTTTGCCCTTGAAGTACGGATTGATTTCCTCAACTTTTCCCATATCTAACAGGCTCTTTTGCGTCGTATCGACATACGACTCGGGTTTAATCGTAACGTATTTGTCCGGCACTGGCTTTGCAGAGGTTAGATGAATACTGTCAAAGTTGATATCGGCCTCGAATATTGCGTTGACCGTAAAAGACCACGCTCCGGCAAATTGCGACCAACTCACCTTGCCCATACAATCGACTTGGGATTGCTCTTTGAGTGCAAGAATTTTGTCCACTTCCTCGTCTTTACTCGCAAAACACACGCTGTCTATCCTTGCCGTAGTATCGTCGAGTACGAATTTTACGAAAGGAAGCATTTCGGGGCCGGTTTTGGCATCGTCGGGATTGTAACGCTTGTTTTTGTACGTTTTCTTTTCTATTTGCGAGATTTTACCGCACAAAACTATGTTGTCGCACGCACCTTTTACGTCGATTATATAGTTTGGCATTTGCGAAATTCCGTCGATTTTGCCTCTCGAATACACTTTTGCACCCGTTCTCGTCTCTACGAGTCGCATAGACGGATCGACTTTAACCGTCGTGTCTATATGTATATCCTCTATTGCCTCTTCTTTTTTTAGCACGTCTTCTTCCGTGACTATATCTATATGTTGATTGAACGAGCAATCGAGGCAATCGTACAATCTATCGAGCAAATCCCCAGCCATAAGCATTTTATAAGTAGGCGTATCGAAAGTCAATTTGACGTCAATATCGTTATCTCCCACCTCTATATTGAGCGTTTCGTCGTTGATTCGTCTGAAAATCATTTGATTGGTGCGGTTAAAGAACTCCAACACCTTGTTTTTGACGACGTTCGCGTCCGCATACGTGCGAATATATTGTACGCTAACGGTTATTCCCGAAAACATCTCTTCGATTATACTTTGAACTTTCTTTTTGCTTTCATCGTCGAAAGCGCGCACCTCGAATGCGGAAATAATAAACTTAACGACCAACTCTCGCTGTTGCTTGTAGTAGGTTGCGGAATTCAATTTGAGCATAGGAAACTCACCTTTGCTCTTTATCGTAAATTCTTCAAAAAACTTCGTCGTCATAAAAACCTCTTATCTTTTCCGTAAGTTGCAAAAAGTATTGCAATATTTTATCATTTTGATAATACTTCTTGCAATAATTTGTCAAATTCAGTCATCAAATCAACGCTATTCACCGTTTTAAGAATTTTGCCGTCTTTGAGTATGACGGACTTCTCTTTTCCGCCCGCTATGCCCAAATCGCTGTTTTCGCCCTCACCTATTCCGTTGAGCGGACAGCCGAGAATTGAAATCGTCAGCGGTTTATCAATGTTTGCACACATCATTTCGACTTTGTTTGCAAGTCCTTCCACATCTATTTCCGTACGTGCGCAAGTCGGGCAAGACACAACCTCGACTGCGTTTTTGCGTATTCCGAGCGTTTGCAAAATCTTCTTACCCGCAAGCACTTCCTCTCTTACGTCGGCGGAGAGCGACACTCTTATAGTATCGCCTATGCCTTCTTGAAGCAAAGTTCCTATGCCTATTGCGGATTTAATAAGACCCGAGCGAAGCGTCCCCGCCTCCGTTACGCCGATATGCAAAGGGTAATCGCACTCTTTTGCAAGCAATCTGTTTGCTTCGACGTTTACAAGAGTATTGGACGCCTTGATTGCAATAACGATATCTCGCATACCTTGGCTTTCAAAGACGTTTGCGCACTCCAACGCGCTTTCGCAAAGCGCACGCGTTTCGTCCATTCCCTTAAATTTTGGGTCGAGAGACCCGCCGTTCACCCCCACACGCACGGGCACGTGCATATCGATAAGCCTTTGCGCAAGCGGTTTAATCTCCGAAAAATCGCGCATATTGCCGGGGTTCATTCTTATTTTTTTTGCCCCGTTGTCGAGCGCGAGATGAGCAAGTTTATAATTGTAATGTATGTCTGCGATAAGCGGCAGTCCGCATCTTTTTGCAATCTCACCAAACGCATACGCCGATTGTTCGTCGGGCACGGCAAGTCTTATAAGGTCGCAACCGACCTTTTTAAGTTCTTCGATTTGTTTGAGCGAGCCTTCGACGTCAACCGTTTTGGTATTGAGCATCGATTGAACCGTAATCGGAGCGTCACCGCCAATCGCAACGTCACCTACGAAAACTTTTCTCGTTTTTCTTCTTTCTATCATCATTTTATCCATATCTCACAATGCGATTTGACCGCATTAGATTATCGTTTTTTCTTAATGTTATGTCTATTTCTCTTTTATCCTTTTACGAGATGGAAAATGTCGAGGAACACCGCAAGTACGATTAGCAGCACCAGTCCCACCGTGTGAATAACAGCCTCGACTTTGCGCGGCAGAGGTTTTTTGAATATCATCTCTATTAGCGTAAAAAGCATATGGCTTCCGTCAAGTGCTGGGAAAGGCAACAAGTTCATAACCGCAAGGTTTGCCGATATAATCGCAACCACGTACAAGAAACTGTCAAAACCGAGCGCGCTCACCTTTGCCATCACACCGATTGTAGTAATCGTTCCGCCCGCCGTTTCTATGCCGGCTTTGCCCGTTATAAGCGCGCCGAGCGACGCCAAGATCTTGAACACGATAAAGAAGCAAAATCCCCATGCTCTGCCGAAAGCAAGGAAAAACGGAAGCTTCACTCTTGCAAGCGATCTCGTAAATCCGAAACCGTGACTGTAAAACCCGCTTTCTCCTTGAAGTACGAGCATAGTCGTTTTTTCACAAATATTGCCGTTTTCGTCGTATCTTACGACGACGAGCGTCAATTGACCGTCGGTATGGATATTTTCCGCCAATTGTTGATACGGATACGGCGTTTCTACCTTTTCACCGTTTACGGAATATATCATATCTCCGTCTTCAAACGGAAAATAATCAAACTTATTTGCGGTTATTTTTACTTGCTTGCCGTTGCGAAAAACGGTAAACTGCGCACTCTCGCCAAGTCCCGAAAAAGCCTTGTCAAGATCTTCTTGAAGCATAATGTTCACTTGTTTTCCGTTGATTGCAAGTATTGCGTCCCCGTCCTCGAATACGCTTTGATAACTCGACGTAGACACAGTTTGCACAACGCTCGGCAACACTTGTCCGTACGCCGTGAAATATATCGTAATAATGACGATTGCGCTCAAAAAATTCATAAAAGCACCGGAAAACAGCACGATAAGGCGTTTCCAAGGCTTTTGATTGTTGAAAGCGTCAGGGTCTTTGACGACGTTGCCCTTGGAGTCTTTTATCGGATTGCCGTCCGTATCGAGCAACGCACCGTCCGCGTCTTCACCGTGAAAAGCGCAAAATCCGCCAATGGGAAAAGGACGCAACGAAAATACTTCGCCCGTCTTTTTGTTCTTACGTTTGAAAATCGCGGGGCCGAAACCGATTGAAAACTCGTCGATTTTGAAACCGAGCAGTCTTCCCGCCGTATAATGTCCGAGTTCGTGCACGACGATCATCGCCATAAGTGCAAGTAGCGCAACTATGACGTAACCTATATACTTAAAGACCTCTGCGGCTGTAACCGCAATAATACCCGACACCTTATTTGACTCCTATCATAGAATAAGTATATTTTCTTGCTTTCTCGTCTATGCCAATAATATCTTCAAGTTCCACGTCGCCGACCTTTTTGAACTTGTTCAAAACCTTTGCCAGCGTGTTTGCAATATCGTGATATTTGATTTTGCCTTTCAAAAATTCCTCAACGAGCACTTCGTCGCTTGCGGAAATTGCGATACATGCGCCCTCACCCGCTTCTGCGGCGTCCATAGCGATTTTGAGACACGGAAAACGGTCGAAATCGGGTGCGGAAAAGGTCAAAAGTCCCGTTTTTATCAAATCGAGAGGCGCAACAGAGTTGTTTGCGTGCTCCGGATAGAACAATGCCGTATCTATTGAAAGGCGCATATCGGGGGTTGACAACAACGCTTTCATTCCGCCGTCCGAAAACTCTACGAGCGAGTGGATGATACTTTCTCTGTGCATAACCACTTTGACGTCCTTTGCCTTGACGTCGAAAAGTCGCATTGCTTCGATAACTTCAAGCCCTTTATTGAACAAAGTTGCCGAGTCGATTGTAACCTTTTTGCCCATATTCCATACGGGGTGTTTGAGTGCGTCCTCTGCCTTGACTTTTGCAAGTTGACTTGTCGGCAAATCGCGAAGAGCACCACCGCTTGCGGTCAAAACGAGGCTTTTTACATACTTTTTCTCTTCACCGCGCAAACACGCAAAGATTGCCGAATGTTCGGTATCGAGAGGTAAAATCTTTCCGCCGTACTTCTTTTCGAGCGCTTTGAGATGTCTGCCGGCGCAAACTATCGTTTCTTTGTTTGCGATTGCGAGCGTTCCTCCGCGCTTAAGCGTTGCGATTGCCGCCCAAAGTCCCGCAATGCCCGTAACCGCCAATACGACGATATCAGACTCAATTGCAGCCAACTCTTCAAGAGAAGTTAGGCATTTTGAGGTTTTTTCGTCTTCGAGAAAGTCAAAAAGCGAACTTTGCACTTCAACCGCGCCGCTCGGGAAATAATAATGAGTGGGATTGAATTTTTCGATTTGCTCCCTCAAAAGAGCTTCGTTTGTATAAGCGGAAAGCCCGACGACCTTGAAAGCCTCGGGATGTTGAGAAATGGTAGCAAGCACTTGTCTTCCGACAGAGCCCGTACTGCCTAAAATCGTTATAGTTTTCATTTTATCCTTATAGACTTGCGTGCCACATAGGCGGAGATTTGAAGTCTTTTGCAAGTCCATACAAAAGCATTTTGCACCGCTTTGATTAAACTATTATGAAATATCAATCAAAAACGATATATACACGAGAACGCAATGAGGAGTATGACCAGACAGTACATAACGCTGTCGATTCTGTCCATAAATCCACCGTGTCCCGGGAAAATCTTGCCGTAGTCCTTTATGCCGATAGCACGCTTGATACGCGACGCGGCAAGGTCTCCGAGTTCGCTTATAGCACCGCACACGAGACCGATTGCAAGATATATTAGCGCACTCTTCCATTGCCAACCGACGACGTCGTGGGCAATAAAGTAGGTATATCCGCAGTTTTGAATAAATACGGGATATTTGTCCGCGCAAAGCTCGAACACCACCCAAAAGAGAATCGCCAGCACCATACCGCCGACGAGACCTCCGACACCTCCCGCTATCGTCTTTTTGGGGCTGATTTTGGGGCAAAGTTTCTTGCCTCCGATCATTGAGCCGAACCAATATGCAAACGTATCGCTACCCAGAATAGGCACGAGAATTGCAAACAACACCGCAAAAAGCGCACTGTATTTGTAACTGATAACCCACGCCGTCATAAGGAAAAGCATCGGATACACAAGCACGAATATATTGGCAAGCAAATCTTTAAGACCGCACGCGCCTTGTTCGTCTTGTAGAACTTCACCGTTTTCGAGTGCGTTTTCAAAGTCTTTTTTGCTGTGTTTTGCGGGTTTGAAGGTAAAAATCGTAAGCGCAAGCATACTGCTCACGAGAAACACGATAAGCAATCCCTGCACTCCTATGCCCGCGAAGTGTTGCATCGTGTAGAAAACGGGATACGCCGTCACGAGCATAAACACAATGGGCACAACAAACATCTTGTACCCTGCGTCCTTGAAGCACTTATACATCTCGTACACCGCGCCCGCAAGGAATAGCAAAATAAGCATATCGATAAAAATCGGGCTTACGAAATATCCGCAAACCATAAAGCCTGCAACAAGCACCAAAAGCACGATTGCCGTGAGCGTTCTTTTCAACATACAAACCTCATTTGCGCACGATTTTTACTTTTTCCGCATAATTATTCGTAATTTTCATGCATCATTTATGATAATTACGAGTTGATTTACGCTTGATTTGTGTATTTTATTCACACGATAATTGAGTAAACTTTATACGTTATTTTTGCGTAACTTTATACGTTTTTTGAAAATCCGCGCATTTTCAACATTCAAAAAACACGCAAAAAACCGCGGTTTTTTGCATATTTTTCAACAAAAATTATGTCACTTTCCGAATTTACGATTGCGACTTTCAAACTCGTCGATTATCTTGTCGACGTCGTTTTCGTCCATATCCGGCCAGAGTTTGTCGAGGAAAAACAATTCCGCATAAGCACTTTCGTACAACATAAAGTTGGACAAACGCTTTTCTCCACCCGTGCGCACCACTGCGTCAAGAGGAGGTAAATGCGAGCTTGATAAATGACTTTCAAACGTATCCTCGATAAATTCACCGTGATCGTACGCAACCTTTGCCGCGTGGATAATGTCCGCTCTGCCACCGTAATTGAATGCGATATTGAGCCACATACCCTTATTGTCAGCGGTGTTTTCTTCCACCGTTTCGATAGACGAGGCAAGTCCGTCGGGAAGGGACGAAATATCACCCATATAAGAGATTTTATAATCACCGTCGTAGGTAAGATTGAACTTTTGCACGACTTTTGCGATTGCTACTATCTCTTCTTCGGGACGCCCATTGTTCTCCGTAGAAAACGCATAGACGGAAACCGCTTCCACTCCGCGCTCGCTACAACGTTTTGCCACCTTGTACAAAGCAACAAGACCGTAAGCGTAACCTTCGGCGCGGGGCATTGAGCGCTGTTGCGCCCATCTACCGTTTCCGTCCATTATAAAACCAATATGTTTCGGTATCATCAGATTGAGAGAATCTCTTGCTCTTTCTCTTTGAAGAGTTTGTCTACTTCTTCGGTTTTCTTTGCAAGATTCTTATCGATATCTTCCGTGAAGTTTCTCAAATCGTCCTCGGTAATCGTGGAAGCTTTTTGGATTTTTTTGAGCTCGTCGATAGCTTCACGACGTGCGTTGCGCATAACGATTTTTGCTTCTTCGACGAGGTTTTTGGCTTCTTTGACGGTGGAACGTCTGCGCTCCTCCGTAAGCTCGGGGAAAACGAGGCGGATAACTTGACCGTCATTGTTGGGATTGATGCCGATATTTGCGGCAAGAATGGCTTTTTCGATGTTCTTGAGTTGCGATTTATCCCAAGGCGCGATGACCAAAAGTCTTGCTTCGGGCACTGTCTCTTATACACATCTCCGAGCCCACGAGACGGACTCCTATCTCGTA
>URUQ01000058.1 GCA_900551145.1 uncultured Eubacteriales bacterium | reverse complement strand
GTATATACTATTTATAGCGTTTAGTCAATGCCGACGGCACAAAAAAAATCGTTTTTCGAGCCTCGAAAAACGATTTTTTTCGTTATAATTGCGTGTTGCGATAAAAAGACTTATTGCATCTCGTATTTTTCGCGAATTTTCGCGTCGACTTCTTCAAAGACTTCGGGGTGTGCTTTCAAAAATTCCATAGCCTTGTCTCTGCCTTGACCGATCTTCTCGTCGTTGTAGCTAAACCAGCTTCCGCTCTTTTGGATAAATCCGTTTTCGATTGCGAGATCGAGCACGCAACCCATATTTGAAATGCCCGTACCGTACATAATGTCGAATTCCGCCACTTTGAACGGAGGCGCAACTTTATTCTTGACGACCTTTGCTTTGACGTGGTTGCCGATGATGTCGTTGCCGTCTTTAATGGTGTCGGCTTTGCGTACTTCGATACGCACGGAAGCGTAGAATTTGAGTGCTTTACCGCCCGTAGTCGTCTCCGGATTGCCGTACATAACGCCAATCTTCTCTCTCAATTGGTTGATGAAAATAATGGTGCATTTGCTCTTTGAGGTTGCCGCGGTGATTTTGCGGAGTGCTTGCGACATAAGGCGCGCTTGCATACCCACGTGACTGTCACCCATATCGCCGTCGAGTTCCGCTTGCGGAGTGAGTGCCGCGACGGAGTCGACTACGATAATATCGATAGCACCGCTTCTTACGAGCGTTTCCACGATTTCGAGCGCTTGTTCACCGCTGTCGGGTTGAGAAATGTACAAATCGTCGAGGTTTACACCGAGTTTGCTTGCATAAGAAGGATCGAGAGCGTGTTCCGCGTCGACGTATGCGGCAGTTCCGCCGATTTTTTGCACTTCCGCAACGCAATGGAGCGCAACGGTCGTCTTGCCCGAAGATTCGGGTCCGTATATTTCGATAATTCTTCCCTTGGGAATGCCGCCGATGCCGAGTGCGACGTCAAGCGTAAGACAACCCGTCGAGATTGCCTCGACTTTCGGAATTTCGGTCTCGCCCAAGCGCATAACCGCGCCTTTGCCGAAATCCTTTTCTATCTTGGCAAGAGCAAGTTGCAGATTGTGCGCTCTGTCATTGGATTTGTCTTGAATTTTTTCTGCCATTGTTTTTCTCCTTTATATCCTATTGCCCAAAAGGCTTTAAGTATTTTTCAATATCATTATACGGCTTCGCATGTACCAAAATCGGTACATACCGCCAAAATAACCTTGTTACAATCTCAAAATATCGCCTTTGAGATATCTTATGAGATAAAACAGCGCAACGTTTGACGTCGCTCTTCTTATCTCGTTGCGACTGCCCGAGAATTTTCTCTCGAACACGGTGATAAAGTCACCGCCGCCCACGCCGATATACACGAGTCCCACAGGCTTTCCTTCGTCACCCGTCGGTCCTGCGAGTCCTGTGGTTGCAAGCGCAATATCCACGGGACGTTTGCAAAGTCCTTTAACCATTGCGTACGCCGTCTCTCTCGATACCGCACCGTAGTCGGCAAGCACGGATTTCGGAACGCCCAATCTATCCGCCTTGGACATGCGATTGTAACATACTATCCCCTCGTAAAAGTTGGCACTGATACCGGGAATTGCCGTAAGTCGCGAGCAAATCTCTCCGCCCGTCAAACTCTCCCCTACGGCAAGCGTGCGATTGTTCATTTTAAGAAGGCGTGCCGCAATCTCTTCGAGCGAGCCTTCCACCGCGGAATATACTTCCTCTTCAAATACGTTGTATACTCTGCTCTTTACCATTTCAAAAGTCTGACGAGTCGCGCCGCTCGTCATAGATATCGTTGCGTCGAGACAATCTTCCTCAACGGAGAACTCAACGCCGAAACCGTCAAACTTTTTCAGTCTGCTTTCTATCTCTTCTTTATCAAGTCCGCAAATTTTAACGATTTCCCGAATCATAACTCAATTTTTAGATATTCTAACGCATTTATTCCGCTTTTGGCGTTTCTTTTGCGTTTTCCGATTTTTCTTCCGATTGTTCGTCGTCTTGTTTAAGCACGTGTTTATTTTTTACAACGTAATTTATACCGCTGTACACCGCCAAAATCGCGCCTATGTAGAACACGATAGTTCCTATCCACGCAAGTGATACGTGAAGCCCCGCAAGCATCATAATCGTGACGCCGACGTCAAGGCACACGGTCTTGATTTTGCCGAATATATCCGCGGCGAGAACCAATCCTCTACTTGCCGCGATTGAGCGGAACACACCTATCATGAGTTCTCTTGAAAGGATAACTCCCGAAAAAATTGCAATCACAAGCGTGTTGTACGCAAACGCACTATCGAGTCCGTCCTTGAAATAGATGAGCAAGAAAAGCATAATCACGATAACCACTTTATCTGCAAGCGGGTCGAGCAGTTTGCCGAGCATAGACACCGTGTTGGTCTTGCGCGCGATATGTCCGTCGACGAAGTCCGTTGCGCAACATATTGCAAACAACGCAGCCGATAACACCACAAGAGCGATATACGCCGTTTTGCCCGCATCGAGCATTTGTGCCAAAATAAAGGTTATCACCGTGGGGATAATCAAGAATATTCTTGCTATGGTGATTTTTGTTGCGAGTGTAATTTTCATTCCATACACCTCCCTACGAGGTCAATACCGTCCGTACCTTCGATTTGCACGTCGTAGAAATTGCCTACTTGCACTCTCTCGTCGGACGTAAAATACACGACGTTATCGATATCCGGTGCTTGCGTAGACGTTCTGCCCACAAATAATTGCTTGTCATAGTCGATATCGTCATATATTACTCTTACACGCTCACCGATTTTGTCGGCGTTGCGTTTTTGAATAATCTTTGCTTGGATTGCACAAAGTTCGTCCGCGCGCGCTTGCTTGACTTCCTCGTCGAGATGTCCGCCAAGTCTGTCGGCGGGAGTGCCCTCTTCTCTTGAATACGCAAAAAATCCCGCATAATCGAACTTTGTCTCTTCAACGAACGTTTTGAGTTTTTCAAACTGCGCCTCCGTTTCCCCCGGGAAACCGCAAATAAACGTCGTACGGATTGCGATTCCCGCTTTTTTGAGCTTTGCAATCAATTCTCTCACGCTCTTCTCGTCCGTGCGTCTGTTCATTCTTTTAAGCACGGCGTCGTCTATGTGTTGAAGCGGAATATCCATATACTTCACCACTTTGGGGTTGGAAAGAACGTAGTCTATAAGCGTATCGTCCACAATTTCGGGATAGAGATAAAGCAGTCTTATCCACTCGAAGTCGAGTTTGGAGAGTTCGTCCACAAGCTCGATAAGATGCGGTTTGCCGTCTATGTCCGTGCCGTATCTCGTAACGTCTTGCGCAACGAGAATAAGTTCTTTCACGCCGTCGTCAGCCAGTTTCTTTGCCTCTGCAAGCAAGTCTTGCATCTTTTCCGAGCGATATTTTCCGCGTATGGACGGAATTGCGCAGTAGGTGCAATGATTGTCGCACCCGTCGGCAATTTTGAGATAGGCATAATGATACGGCGTGGTCAACACTCTGTTTTCGTAAAAGTTATCCTTAACTACGCAGTCGTACACCTTGTCGCCTTCGCTCACTCTTTGCACGGTGGACAAAATCTCGTCGTAGTCGGCAATGCCGAGCACCGCGTCCACTTCGGGAAATTCCTCTTTGATAGTGTCTGCATAGCGTTGCGCAAGGCAACCCGTAACGATGATTTTCTTTTTTTTATCGCTATTTTTTGCGCTTATAGCGTTCAAAATCTCGTCAATCGACTCCTCTTTTGCCTTGTCGATAAAAGCGCAAGTATTGACGATAATAACGTCTGCTTCCTCTTCGCTTCCGACGAGCGTATGACCGCCGTTCGTAAGACGAGAAAGCATTTTTTCGGTATCTACCCTATTTTTATCGCATCCGAGCGAAATTGCGCCGATCTTCATTCGTCGTCTCCTTCACCCTGTTCCGCAGCGGCTCGAAGCTCTTCGAGTTCCTCTTGCGTGATGTTGACTTTCTTTTTCTTTGGGTCGTGCTCGTCGGGCGTGAGATATCCCATAAGATCCATCTTGTCGTAAATCTTTGCCGCCTTCGGCCAACCGAGCCCCAATCTGCGTTGCATAAAGGATATGCTTATAGGTGCGTCTTGCTCTTCGCGAAGTTCTATACCGAGTTGCAATGCGTCAAACAATTCGGACGGAATTTTGTCTTTATCCTGCGACCTATCGCCCTTGGATTGAGTGGGCTTGTCTTCTTCTTTATCTTTGAAAATTGCGTCCTTAATGCTGTTGTCGAAGTACGCGTCGTTCTTGGACTTGACAAAATCAACCACACGTTTGACCTCTTCGTTGGAGATAAACGCGCCTTGCATACGTTCAAGTTCGCTTGCGCCGGGCATCATATAAAGCATATCACCGTAACCGAGGAGTTTATCTGCACCCACGGCGTCGAGAATGGTTTTACTGTCAAAGCTAGACGTAACCTTAAACGCCACACGGCTGGGGAAGTTGTTTTTGATAGTACCGCTGATGACGTCGACTGACGGACGTTGCGTTGCAAGCACGAGGTGAATACCCACAGCACGAGCAAGACGAGCGATACGGTTGACGGTGTCCTCCACCGCCTTTTTGCCCGTAGACATAAGGTCTGCAAACTCGTCGACGATAATCACGATTCGAGGCATTTTTTCAAAGCCGTTCTTTGCGCAATCGGCGTTGTACTCGTCGATATCTCTGTAATTGACTTCTGCAAGGAACTTGATACGTCTTTCCATCTCGCTGATTGCCCAGTTGAGAGATCGGATAGCCTTGTCGGTATCGCAAATAATCTCATCCATAAGCAAATGCGGAATACCCGCATACACGCTCATTTCTATACGCTTGGGGTCGATGAGAATAAGACGCACGTCGTCGGGAGACGCTTTGTAGAGCAAGCTCACGATAATGGAGTTGATACAGCAACTCTTACCTGCGCCCGTAGCACCTGCGATAAGCACGTGCGGAAGTTTGCGCACTTCCACCACTCTCGACGTGCCGTAAAGGTTTTTGCCGAGAGCAAACGTTGCGGGGGCTTTTGCGCTGTTAAACTCGGGCGAGCCAATAATCTCGCTGAGGTTGACGTTGCGACGATGCTTGTTGGGCACTTCGATACCGACTGCGTTTTCACCGGGGATAGGCGCGATAATACGCACGCTTCCCGCTTCCATCTTCATGGCGATATCGCTTTCGAGAGAGGAAATATAGCCGATAGTTCTTCCCTTTGGCATCTCAACGCGCAATTTGTACATCGTAAAGGTAGGTCCGACCAAAATGTCGATAACCTCGCCCGTAATGCTGAAAAAGTCAAGCGTCTTGATGATTTGTTCTTTCTTTTGCTCGTAATCTTCGTTTTGGTCGATTTCGGGCGCGGGCGGAGCAAGCAAGGATATCGGAGGCGCAACGTAAGGACGCTTTGGCGTAGCTTGTGCGATGGCTTGCTCAATATTCACTTGCGTAAGACGTTCTTTTTCCGCCTTATTGGGCTTTTCTGCGCTTTGCAACCCTCTGCCTTGGGACGCTCTCATCTTCTCTTCTCTCATAAGAGCTTCTCGCTCGTATTGTCCCATAGACGGCGTTTCTTTTATCGCTTGTTTTATGTTTTGAATACGAGCGGACACTTCTGCGTCCTCGATATTTCTTGCGGATTGCTTTGCGATTGCGGTCGTGGATTGTATAGCGGTACGCGACATATCGCCGCCCGTAACCTTTTGTTGAACGGGTGCAGGTGCGCTGGGCATATCGCCGCCGACGGACTTGTCGTTATCCACGTATTTGGGACGAGTGCTTTCAAGCGTCGCTTGTTGCATCTCGTACTTTTTGATAGGTTTGGTTTTGCCGATACCGCCAAAGAAATTGGTCTCCGTTTCTTCGGTCTTTTCCGTCTTTTGAGCAGTATCCACTGCAGTAGCGGCAAAGGCGCGCGGAATTTTCTTCTCACCCTTCACCGATTGGTAACCGCTCTTTTCCAATTCCTCTATGCTTGCGCTTTGACGAGGCGCGACGACGGGTTTGGGCGTATCTTGCACCGCGCCCACGTTGTTCTGAGGTGCGGAAACGATGTTTTGAGCACTATTTTGAGCGTTTTGTGTAGCGTTTTGCGTGGATTGCGGAGCGTTTTGATCGTCTCTTGCAATGTACACCATATCCGTTTTCGGCTTTTCGTACGCCTCGGACGTCACTTCCTCTTTAACTGCGGGTTTGGGCGGTTCTTCACCCGAAATCGCTCTGTTGAGCGCGCCGAGCATACCCACGTTCACTTGCGGTTTATTCACAGCCTCTTCCGCTTTTTTGAGAGTGGAAGTCACGCTGTCGTCGTGCGTCATAACCTTTGTAGGCTTCACCACTTCTTTCTTGACGGGTTCGGCAATGAGGCACGCTTCGTCTTGTTGTTCGAGGTGTGCTTCCGCCTCAAATTCGGGCTTTGCGTACATCTCACCGAAACGTTCTATTTGTTGTTGCTTCAAAGCATTGAAATCACGCTTGAAATCGATAGGTTCGTCCGCTTTCTTTGCGACGTTTCGGACGGTTGCGCTCTTTTGAGACGCTTGCGCGTTTTGCACCGCTTCGTCTTGCACGGCTCTGTATCTCGACATAAAGTCTTCGCGAATTGCGCTTTGAGTGGCGTCCACGCCGAGCTTGTTTTTGAGCTCGTTTCTTCGCACCGCGCTATAAGACGGAGATACGCTGGAAAGTGCGTTTCTCGGGTCGTTTACACTGTCAAATCTCGCAAGATTGTCATTGCTCGGACCGGAGCCGAACAAAATATCCCTCGCAACGCCTCTTGCAGAGAACTTGTCCGGGTCGTATTTGGGCGCACGCTTGACTTCGTCTTCCATACCGCCTTGCGCGTTGGGATAAAGCGGATTGAAAGAGCCGAGCGGACTATATCCTTCTGCCCCGAAAGCCTTTTTGTTGCCTTTTTGTTGCAACGGATCTCCCTCGACGTCCACGACGTAAAGTCCACCGCCGTTTTGCACGTTGGAAAAATCGGTAATCGTCGGTGCCGTTTGCACGCCGATAGGTTGACCTTGTTCCGAGTGTTTTTGTTTGGGTTTTCTTTCAAAAGGTTTGCGTTTTTGCTTGGGTGCGCTCATTTGTCTTTCGCGGTCGCGTCCCGAAGCCACGGTATAAGTCACGTTGCGCTTTAAGGACGGATAAATTGCAAAAAACGCCAAAATAAAGAACGCCACGCACACCACGACGAGTGCACCCACGGAAGTGATTGCCTTCATAATCGGGAAAGCCACCACACCAAAAAGCATACCGCCCGCGGTATTGGTGTTGTCATAACAATTTTTGAGGTAAGTGCCGTAATCCGCACCCATAATGTGTGCGCTGGACGTATAGACGTGCAAAGCCAAAATGCCTATCAACAGCAAGCCGAAATACATAAGAGCTTTTGAGGGACGCATCTTCACTCTCACGCCGAAAGTCACGCATACGCCGACGATAAGCCCAATAAGCGAGTACGCATAAGCGGCAAGACCAAAAAATCCCGCCAAAAATCCGTACACCATTCTACCCACTCCTCCGAGTGCGCCAACCAGCGACAAGAAACAAAACAGCGACACCAATATAACCAAAATGCCCGCTGCAATCCTGTTGCCTTTATTTGCTTTTGCCTGCCTTGTATCTGTCAAGTTTTACCTACCAGTATTATAACTGTCTCTTATACACATCTGACGCTGCCGACGAATTAGACG
>URUQ01000057.1 GCA_900551145.1 uncultured Eubacteriales bacterium | reverse complement strand
TCTACACCGTCTAATTCGTCGGCAGCGTCAGATGTGTATAAGAGACAGCTTGATATGTGCCTTGTCAACCACTAAACAGTGGATAATTAGAAAACAAGTCGCGAAAATCGCGACTTGTTTGTTTTTATTTATAAAAATATCCTATTTCCTCTTTGATTGTCTTTCTTTAATTACTTTTTCAAAGCCATTATCTGTGGGTTCGTAGAAAACCGCATCTTTTATCTCGTCGGGCAAATATTGTTGCTTCACCCAACCGCCGTAAGAATGCGGATATTTGTATCCGCTCACTTTTTCGTCTACGCCTTTGTAGTTGGGATCGCGCAGATATAGAGGCACCGTCTCGTGTTTTATGGTTTTAACCGCGTTTTCCGCACTGCCGAGAGCCTCAACCACTTTGTTGGACTTCGGGGCTTCGGACACGTAAATAATGCCCTCGGCAAGCGGTATTCTGCCCTCGGGCAAACCGATTTTTTCAAACGCTTGCACGCATGAGGTTGCAACGACTATTGCATTGGGATCGGCAAGTCCCACGTCTTCGCACGCGTGTATCATTATTCTGCGTCCGATGAGCATTGGGTCGCAACCCGCCTCGATGAGCCTTTCTGCCCAATAGAGTGCGGCGTTGCTGTCGCTTCCTCGCATACTCTTAATAAAGGCGGAAATCATATCGTAATACATATCTTCCGTCATGCTGAGTGCTTTTTGCTGTATGGACTGTTCCGCCTCTTCTTTGCCAACCCTTATAACGCCGTCGCTTCCCGCGTGCGTGGTGAGAGCGGCAAGTTCGAGCGCGTTGAGAGCCGTACGCAAATCCCCTGCGCTTGCCCAAGCAAGATGCGCGATTGCCTCGTCGCTGACGACCAAATTCATATTGCCGAGACCTCTTTCCTTGTCCTCGACCGCTCTTTTGAGACCTTTTTTGATATCGTCTTCCGTAAGCCTCGAAAAGCTGAAAATACGGCATCTCGACACGATGGCGCGCGTCATAGAAACGTACGGATTTTCCGTAGTAGAGCCTATAAATATAATATATCCTTGCTCGATTGCTTGCAAAACACTATCGCTTTGCGCCTTATTCCAACGATGACACTCGTCCAAAAGCAAATATGTGCGCTTGCCATACATACGCAGCAAATCTTTTGCCTCGTCTATAACCTTTTTTGCGTCGGCGACACCGCTCGTTACGGCGTTGAGCTTGACGAAGTTTGCGTTGGTATTTTCCGCAATTATGTTGGCAAGAGTGGTCTTTCCCGTCCCCGGAGGGCCATAAAAAATGCAACTTCCGAGCTTGTCGGCGGAAATCGCTCTACGAAGAAGCGAGCCTTCACCGACTATTCTTCCTTGCCCCAAAAACTCGTCGAGAGTGCGCGGACGCATCCTTTCGGCAAGTGGTGACATCGTCTTGATATTGTCTTGATAATCGAATAAATCCATAGCTTTATTATAACAATCGGTCGAGTATTTGTAAAGACTACGACAAATTATTCATATAGTAAATTGTGCGCAAGTCCAAAAAACTCAACGGTGTAAAACCAAAAATATTTCGAGTTGTGATAGCGATAACGGGATTTATCGCGATTTTCATATTCTGCACCGTGTATTTTAGGGCAAATATCGTGCCGACGGTTATGGATAGTTCGGTTGCGCAAATGAGGGCAATCACCACCAACGCCGTCAATATCGCGGCAACGAGCGTGCTAAACGACGGACTTACCTATGACCAATTGTTCGAGATAGAAAAAGACAAAGACGGCAAAATCGCAATGATAAAAGCCAATTCTCCGCAAATCAACAAAATCGCGCGCGAGATTGCCAATTTGGCACAAGCCAATCTCGACAGTCTCGGCACGCAAGAAATACAAATATCCGCGGGCACTTTTACGGGACTTGCATTGCTTATGGGCTTTGGTCCCGACGTTACGATTAAAATTACTCCTATCGGCACTGCCACGTGTGATTTCGTGTCCTATTTTCAATCCGCGGGCATAAATCAAACATTGCACAAAATATACATCGACGTATATGCCGACGTGAGCATAGTCACACCAATCGACCAACCCACTATCCAAGTCAAAGCCGAAGTCCTCGTATGCGAAAATATGATAGTCGGTGAAATCCCCGACACCTACTTGAATATGAAAAGTATAAGCGAGATGTATCCCTTGTAAATAATAATACACTTATTCAAGGCGCACTTATTAACGGTATGTGTCTATTCTGAGTTCGAGTCGCAAGGCGACGAGCGAATAAGCGCCGAGCTTGACGATTAGTACAAGTGAGCCAACGAGTGTTGTTCTTTTCGTTGGCGAACGAGTGACATAACAAGTGAACGCTACCTATCTATGCGAGTGCCGTTGTCTCCCCCGCGAGCGACGGATAATATTGTAGAGAAATGCCCCTAACCGAGTGGCGGGAGAAATGCCGGCGTGTCCGGAAAGAGGGGGTATTGTATTTAGAGGAGTTACGGCGACACTATATTTATATTTTTTTAGTGCGAGAGCGCGAAATAAGCCCGAAGACGAATCCACACACGATTACTGTGGTCAAACCCGCCGCTACTGCCGACATTCCACCCGTAATTGCGCCCAAAAATCCGTCTTTTTGCACGCCTTCGAGTGCGCCTCTGGCAAGATTCGAGCCAAAGCCCATAATGGGGATAGTTACACCCGAACTCGCAAATTCTTTCATCGGTTCAAACGCACCGCACACTTCCAGCACCACACCGATGAGCATATATGTGACGAGTATACGCGCCGAGGACATTCTTGTTTTGTTGATGAGAATTTGTCCGAGCATACACACCGCCCCGCCCACGGCAAACACTTTGAGATAATCGAGAAATATATCCATAATTCACCTTGTTTTACTATTTTTGAAACGCTTTTTTGCAGTAAAATTTCCAACGACGTTACCAATCAATAGATTAGTTCGTATTTGCGAATATTCCACAACTCGCACATAGTGCGAATATCACTGCGACATAGTCGCAATATCACTTTTTGCGCAAGCAAAAAATATCACTCTCGCATAGCGAGAATATCACTGCACGAAGTGCAATATTACTACAAAAGTTGCTCAATCTCCAACGTTACGGCGTGCGCAATACCCGGGATTGTCTCCTTTTGAAGAGGCGTATCTTTGTTGAGCAATGCCCCCGTGGGCACGATAAGCACCTTTTTGAGTTCTCCGCGTTGCATTTTTTTGAGAATATAGCCGTTGAACGCGGTATTTACGCACCCCGCACCCGATCCGCCTTGATAGGTTTTTTGTTCGGGCGTAAAGTAACTTGCGCCGCAATCCATATAGTATTTTGGCAAAATATACCCTTCTTTGGATAGCAAATATTCAAGCGTTTGCTTGCCGAAACGTCCCAAATCTCCCGTAAATATGCCATCGTAATAATCAAAAGAGCGTCCGCTTTCTTTGAAGTGCGTGAGGATAGTATCGCAAGCGGCAGGAGCCATTGCCGCTCCCATATTTGCCTCGTCGTCTATGCCGAGGTCTATGACTCGACCGAGCGTTCCGCCGGTGACTTTGACGCAATAGGCGTTTGGTTTGAGATAATCGTTGTTTTCCTTTTCAAAGTTGCTTTCTATGATGTTAGACTTCTCTTTATTGATGATTTTCTTTTGTTTTTCAATGCTTTTCTTATATTTTTGCAGCGTTTTTTCGTCGATATTCATACCTTCGTCAATTGCAATAATATCGTCCTCATACACTCTTTCGTTGATAAGCCTAGGTTTTCGACTGCTCAAAACCGTGCACCCCGCACCCGTAACCGTCCACTGTGCGGTAGGTGTGCGCTGATTGCCCAGTTCCAACGGAAAACGATATTGTCTTTCCGCCGAAGCGAAGTGGCTTGACGTAGAACACGTCACGTTATCGGCGTATCCGCCCGATATGAGCATTGCGCCAACGATAAGACTTTCGCTAAAAGTCGAGCAAGCGTTGTACAATCCGAGAAATGCCGACGGAAAATTGCGCGCTGCAAGCGACGTTGCCGACAATTCGTTGAGCAAGTCACCGCCCAACATTATGTCGATATCCTCTCTTTTTAGCCCCGCTTTTTTGATTGCACCGCTCACGGCATCGCGTTGCATCTTGCTTTCGCACTTCTCGTAGGACTTTTCGCACCACAAATCGTTGTCAAGCACTATATCGAAACAATTGCCGAAATTGCCGTCTCCCTCTTTGGGACCTACTATTGTAAATCCGCTCTTGATATACACGGGTTTTGAAATCTCAAAAGTGCGCATTTTCCACCTCACATCGCGAAATAGCCGATAAATCCGACTACGAAACTTGACACCACACCGAACACGATAATCGGCCCCGCTATGACGAACATCTTTGCGCACACGCCGAAGAACACACCCTCACGGTTGTATTCCATTGCGGGTGACACCACCGAGTTTGCAAATCCCGTGATGGGAATAATCGAGCCACCGCCGGCGAATCGTCCGAGTTTGTCGTAAAGTCCGAGCGCGGTAAAAAGGCTTCCGAGGAAAATCATTACGCAACTTTCCCACGTCGCAACGTCCTTTTTGCTCATATCCTCAAAAATGAGTTTTATGATATCTCCTATGCCCTCACCGATACAACAAATAATCCCGCCCACGAGAAACGCGGCGAACAGCGTGCGCACCATAGGCGACTTGGGAGCGTTGTCTTTTACGTACTTTTGGTACTCTTTTCTGTCTAACATACATCGTCCTTTTTTGCGCCCTTATCGACCTTTTTAGAGGTTTTTTTAACGTCGAAAAGAGGGTCTTGCCTTATACCCTCAACGTTGGGATTATCCTTGAAATAAACCTCTTTATCTTCGACGTTTTTGGAAAAGAGCGCGTCCATACGGCATAATACTTGCCACAAATCGCGCTTTTTAATCATCTAAACGAGCAAAAGTCGTCGCTGTGGCAGTAGACAATGAACTTGCGCTTTGCAAAATATCACCGCGCCTTTGCGTAATTAACTTTATTCGTCTTGACTTAACTTCTCTTTGAGCTTTTGAAGCACTTTGCCCTCTATTCGGCTCACTTGCACTTGCGATACACCAAGTTCCGTTGCAATCTCACTTTGTGTTTTATCTCTGAAATACCGCAAAATTATCACTTTTTTCTCGCGAGGCGGAAGTTCCTTTATAAAATCGCGTAGCATAATCTTGTCCAAATCCTCGTCGGGAGAATTGTCCCCGACGATTTTATCTCCTATTTGCCCCTCGTCGTCGCCGACCGGTTGCGATAAGGATATGAGATAATGCGTAGCGTCCATTGCAAACACCACTTCTTGAGCCTCTACGCCGAGTTCCGTTGCGATTTGCTCCACGTCGGGTTCGGGCTTTCCTTCCTTTACGCTCTCGTCAATATACGCGTTTATGCGCGTAGCAAGCGTTTTCGTCCATCTCGACACTTTGATTGCACCGTCGTCACGCAAAAATCGCTTGATTTCACCGCTTATCATCGGCACGGCATACGTTGAAAATCTGACGCCATACTCGACGTCAAAATTTTGCACCGCTTTAACGAGCCCTATTGCGCCCAACTGCATCAAATCGTCGTATTCCAAACGCCCCTTAAAACGTTTTACGATAGATTTTATGAGCGGAATATTCTCTTCTATCAATTTCTCTTTTGCATCGTCGTCACCCTCTCTTGCGCGCTTGATAAGCTCGACGGTGGTTTGATGGTCTAACATCCCTTTATAACCTTTTTCATACGCACGCACGTACCTTCCCCAACGGCAGAAGTAACGCTCATCTCGTCCATAAACGTCTCGATTATGGTAAATCCCATTCCGCTACGCTCCTCATTGGGCGCGGTGGTGAAAAACGGCTCGATTGCCTCTTTGACGTCGACAATACCTTTTCCAAAGTCGCGCACGACTATTTCAAGCGTTTTATCTTCCATTCTGCACTCGATTTGCACTACGCCGTCATTTTTGTCGTAAGCATGCACGACGCAGTTGGTAACCGCTTCGCTCACGGCAGTCTTAATATCGTTTATTTCCTCGATCGTCGGGTTGCACTGCACCGCAAAACTCGCGACGACGTTTCGCGCAAACGCTTCGTTCTCACTTGTGGCAAGCAATTTCATATCAAAATAGTTCATACTCACTCCTTATTCCGCAATAGGCACAAACCGATATATTCCGCTCGTACTAAACACTTTATCGACGGGCTTTGAAACTTTTGCAAGCAAAAGTTCCGCTCGTTTGGCTTTGAGTTTTTTGTATCTTCCGATCACAAACCCAAGACCTGTGCTGTCTATAAAACTCACGTCGCTCATATCGAACGTCACGCATTTAAGTCCGCGCGTAGCGTCAATTATTTCGTCAATCTCGTCACGCACGCCCTTTATGCTGTGCTCGTCCATTTCTCCGTGAAAGACGATAAGCAAGTTTCCTTTTTCGTTTTTCAAGTTGATATTCATATCGGCCTCCGACAAAAAGGATAAACCGCACAAAGTCGCGCAAAACGGCGTGTTTTGGCGCAAAAGACCAATAAGAAAAATAATATGTCGAAAATTTCTCAAAATCTCTTAAAAAAATCATTGACAACGCCAAAAAATTATTGTATATTGTGAAAGTCGCAAACGAACAGCGATGCTTTCGATAGCGATGCTGTCGGGGTGTAGCGCAGTTTGGCTAGCGCGTCTGATTTGGGTTCAGAAGGTCGGGAGTTCGAATCTCTTCACCCCGACCACGAACACACTCTCACACGATGATTCGGGCCTTTAGCTCAGTTGGTTAGAGCAGTCGGCTCATAACCGATCGGTCCGCGGTTCGAGTCCGTGAAGGCCCACCAAAATATAAAATTTGTTTGGCCCGGTAGTACAGTTGGTTAGTACGCCAGCCTGTCACGCTGGAGGTCAGGGGTTCGAGCCCCCTCCGGGTCGCCATCCAAATATGTGGCAGTGACAACCGTCACTGCCATATATCTAAAAAAGGGATTTCTTCCCTACCAAGCTAAATATGCCTCGGTAGCTCAGGTGGTAGAGCAAGGGACTGAAAATCCCTGTGTCGGTGGTTCGAGTCCGCCCCGAGGCACCAACAACTGAATACGCTGGTGTAGCTCAATAGGCAGAGCAACTGATTTGTAATCAGTAGGTTGTTGGTTCGATTCCGATCACCAGCTCCATACGGAGAGGTTCCCGAGTGGCCAAAGGGAGCAGACTGTAAATCTGTTGTCAGTGACTTCGGTGGTTCGAATCCACCCCTCTCCACCAAGAAAATCCGTGTCGTTTGGCACGGATTTTCCTTTTGCAAAATCCTTTGCCTTTCGACAGAATTTTCTTGGTACTACCGCACAGCCAATCTTTTGCTATCAATTCAAGCACGGAAAAAAACTCCAACCGCAGTTTCGCAAGATTGTCTGTTTGGTGCGCCATACGATGTGCTTTTTTGTTTATGTATCGGGTGGATTTAGGCTGTTTTCTTCAAAAAACAGCCAACACGCTTCGCGTGTCGAACCACCTTTCGGTGCTGACCGCAAGCAAAGATGGACGCAAGCGCGTAGCATTTGCGGAAATCGTGCGTAGCGGACATAGCAAACAAGCAAGACACGCAGTGTCGTGCGTGCAACGCACAAAGTGCGACAGCACGGCTTGTTTAGCGTAGACGCTTTGCTCTTGCAAATGATATTTGCCCTGCGCTATTAAACGAATCCACCCCTCTCCACCAAGAAAATCCGTGTCGTTTGGCACGGATTTTCCTT
>URUQ01000056.1 GCA_900551145.1 uncultured Eubacteriales bacterium | reverse complement strand
ACCTCGGACATACGCTTGCCGAGAACGTAGTTTTCTTTCCCTTCCCTTTCGCCGAGTTCGACAAAGCCCGGCGTTACGACAACCTTGCGCTTGTCAAAAAGCGCCAGCGTTTGCAGAGCGCATTTTGCGCCGTCAGGATTTGAATTAAAACTATCGTCAATGATGGTTACGCCGTTGCCCTCTATAAGTTGTTGACGATGCGCAACGGGTTGAAGGGCGTCGATTGCGTTCAAAATATACGGCATTTCCACACCGAGTTTTATTGCCATACCGACGGCAAGCATAATATTTTGCACGTTGTGAATGCCGAGCACTCTCGTGCGGGCGTGATAAATATCGCCCCCCACCACGACGTCGAATTCGCTCCCGTCCGCTGACACGTATAGATTGGTGGCATATATATCCGCACTCTCGTCAAGCCCGGCGTATATGGTTTCGGGTATCCTTTTTAGCCTTGTTACGTAGTTTTCCGCAATTTCTCTCACGTCTTGATTTATCACACACGCCCCGTCTCCCACTTCGAGTATGCGACACTTTTCACGCTTGATATTGGCAAAAGTCTTGAACGTTTCGAGATGTTGGACGTTTATCCCCGTCAATACGCTATATTTCGGCTTTACGATTTTCATAAGGCGTTTTATATCACCCACTCGTCTTGCGCCGAACTCCGCAATAAACACCTCGTGCGTTGCGTTGAGCGTATTTACGGTTTTTGCGATCCCCATAGGCGTGTTGTAACTCTCGGGCGTTGCCAAAACATTGTATTTTTGCGACAGTATCTCTTTGAGGAAGTTTTTCACGGACGTTTTGCCATAACTTCCCGTAATTGCGATTTTGATTAAATCGGGTCGCTTTGCAAGGCGTTTGGCGGTTTTTTTCTCGTATCGATGGTTATTCAATCTTTCAAAAACGTTTATAATCCCCGTCGCAACTATAAATATCGGCGGAAAAACGAGCACATACGCAAAGAATACGAGATATCGCAAATATTCGTCCGCGAGGTTATGCGTTGCGATTGCAAGCGATACAGAGCCGAGCGTAGACGCAAACGCCGTAACGAATATCAAACACCTTACGGCGCGCTTGGTATACCGCAAAGGTTTCTTGCGGTCGGGCAAATCTTCCATGAAATATAGCGCAAATTCCGTTATAAAGAAAAACAGCGCAACCAAAAATCCCCAAAACGCCTTTGCATTGAGCAAGTAAAACAAAAGCCAAAGCGCGCAAAATACGACGATTGTGATTACGTCCATAAGATACACGCGTCTCAATCGCTTGTGCTTAAAAATCTCGCTTATTCGATAATTGTCGTTTTGAATTGCGTACAAATACGGCCTCGTCATAAAAAAGCCGTCGAGCACCATAAGTACGATATAAAACCAATCACCGCGCACAAGAGACATATCCACCTCGCAATTATTTATCGTTCTTTTGCGTATTTCCACTATTTAGAGGATTTTTCTCTTGTAAAAACGTTTCATGAAACGTCGGTTTTTTTTGGGTGAAAGGATTTTAGTCCGTTTCTTTGAGGTAGGCAAACAAGATTGCCATAAATTTTGCATAGTCGTCCACGTACGAAAAATGCCCGCCGTCCAGCAAAAATCCTTCCGATTGCTTTACGTGTTTCAAATAGTATCTGTACATATAAAGAGGCGTATCCTTATCTTTCTTGCCCCAAAACACCGCCGTCGGTTGCGATATACGACATATATCATTGCGTTGGTCGTATCCGACGACGTTGATAAAAGTTTTTTTCATCTCGTCGGACAGCACCGCATAGTCACTCGATCCTCTCAAACCTTTTCCAACGAATTTTTTGAGAATTTTATGAAGTGCGATTTTGATATAATAAGACGGTTTGCGACGAGGTTTTATCCCCGCAGAGTCTATAAGCACCAATCTTTCCACGACGCTCGGACAACGCACGGCAATTTCCGTTGCGACGCGACCGCCGAAAGAGTGTCCCACGAGCGTTGCACGCTCGATACCGCAAATATTCAGCAATTTCAAGACGTCGTCGGCGTATTTCGGCACGGTGTACGGCTCGCTCGGAGTCTGACTGTCGCCAAAGCCCGCAAAGTCCAAAACCGTGACTCGATAATTGAAACAAAGTCGTTTTGCGACAAATAAAAAGGCCGAGCGCGATGCGCCCCAGCCGTGCAAAAATACTATATCTTTTCCTTTTCCAAACTGCTCGAAACACACGCGATGTGCGTTGATTTGAGCATATTTTACGCCATTTTCGTCGCAAATTATTGCGTTATTTCCTGTCAAAAATCTCCTTTTACAGCGTTGCCCACATTATCAAGGCATCGTGCACGTTGTTGTAATACTTCTTGCGTATTCCTTCAACGGTAAAACCGAAACTTTTGTACAATTTGATTGCGTTTTCGTTGTTGTCGCGCACTTCGAGCGTCATATATTTCACACCGAGCATTCTTGCTCTAGATATAAGTTCGCTCATCAAAAGCGTTCCTATGCCTCGTCCGCGCGAGTCGGCACGCACCGCAATATTGGTGATATGCGCCTCGTCGAGCACCTTGTGAAAACCGCCGTAGCAAATCACTTCGTCACCGCGCACGCCCACGAGATAATACGCGTTTTCGTCCTCGACCTCGGGTATAAACATACGCTCGCTCCATGGCTGGTCAAACGCCTCTTGCTCGATTTGCGCCATTTGACGAAGATGTTCGTATCGTAGCGGTTCAAATCTCATCTTTTTCTCTCTCCGCTTGCGATTTTCTCATATAATACGGCTCGATTACGTTCACGTATTCGCCTTTTTTAGCCTTGTTTTTGACGACTTTTGCAAGCGCGTCGCACGCATTGACGCAAGGTTCGAACACGGCGTTTTGCACGTTTTTGGCATCGTTTGCTTCTACAAAACGTGCGCTCACGACTTTTCCGTCTTCGCAATCGGCAAGATACAAATTGCCGTGTCCCGCGTCCACCGCTGCCAAAACTCTCGACCTATTGTATGCTATAAGTTCAAACGAAGTGACCGCAATCCTCTTTGCGTTGTTGGCAAAAGCAATTGCCGTCATTGCAGAAACGCCTATTCTTATCCCCGTAAACGAGCCGGGGCCGACCACCGCCGCTACGGTGTCGACATCGGATATATCCACGCCGTTTGACGAAAGCAAATCGTCGATACACGGCATTAGATTGGCGGAATGTCCGCTTTTGCCGAGTTCTTTGGATACGCTGAAAGCATCGTCGCCTTTTATCAAAACGACGTTTAGCGCAGTAGTCGTGGTGTCTATTGCCAAAATATTGCTCATATCGTCCTTATTGTTGTCTTTCAACGTTGAAGGTGCGCGCACTTTCTCCGTCAGACGTGATAGAAATCTTTATTACTTTACCGTCGAAATGCTCAAATTTGTTCCACTCTATGACGGTTACGCTGTCATCGGCAAAGCAGTCCTCTATACCGAGTTCCGCAAGCTCGTCCGCGCTTTCAACTCTATACATGTCGAGGTGATTGAGTTTGAGCCTTCCGTCCTCGTAAACGTTGAGTATGGTGAAAGTGGGGCTTGTAACTTCCTCTTTTACGCCCAAAGCCTTTGCAAGACCTTTTGTAAAAGTGGTTTTTCCCGCACCCAAATCACCTTCGAGCAAGATAACTTCTCCGCCTTCGAGCTCGCCGGCGATATCGCTTGCCAAGGCGTAAGTCTCGTCGATACTCGCGATTTTATGAGTGCCGAAAATGCTCCTTTTTTTCATACTCGTTCCGTCCCAGTGCAGAATTTTGCTCAATCTCTTGTATAGCACAAACGTAAGACCGCTTACAATTATACATCTTAATACGTTAAAAGGCAACACGCCGACAAGCAAATAATAAGTATAAAAATTGTCTTTGGTGACGTTTTTATACAAAGAGGACACCATTCCCACCACTGCGTCGAAACCGTAGAGGTTTGCGTAAAACGGGATGGATATAAATCTATTCACCAAAATCGATAGCGCAATGAGTATTCCGCTCCCCGCCGCAAGACCTATCAACGCGTGCTTTTTGTCCTTGTGAAGTTGATAGATTATTGACGCCGGGAGCACGAAAGATATGCCGAGCAATATATCCGTAATCTCTCCTACGAATCCCGTATGCGTCATTGCAAGCTTGATAAGACATTTCAAAATTATGACGATACACGCACTCACGGGTCCCATTGAAAAGCCTGCAAGAAGCGCGGGAAGTTCGCTTATTTGGATTTCCAAAAACCCCGGGAACATAAACGGCAACGGGAACTTT
The DNA here is from genome assembly GCA_900551145.1 of uncultured Eubacteriales bacterium. Taxonomy (GTDB): domain Bacteria; phylum Bacillota; class Clostridia; order Christensenellales; family CAG-917; genus CAG-475. The sequence continues at coordinate 3,687 of URUQ01000056.1, read as the reverse complement.
GCAAAAGCGTACAAAATAAAGGAAAGCGCCGTCAAAATCGCGACTTTTGCGATATATGCCGTGGTAAATTTCGCATTTTTGAACTGTTTGAGAGTGGCTTTTACGTCAATCTTGGTCTTTTGAGAATCGGTGCTTTTCTCGGATACTTCTCTATTTTTGCCCATTTTTCTCCTTTGGCGCACTTTTTCAAAATATCGTACAAATAAAAAATGCGCCTTCAAGGGCGCAAACGTATTGCAATACGCAATAGTCACTTCTTTCATCCGGACTATACCGTCGGTCAAGGAATTGCACCTTGTCGGCACGCTGTGCGTGTTCGCGGACTATACCGCCGGTGAGGATTTGCACCTCGCCCTGAAGTATTTTTATAGTACGCCCGTGATAGCACATTGTCAAGTGCGATATGCAAAAACTTTCAAAAAAGTGGCAAAAATACACAATAAATATGCTATATCTTGAAATCGCGCATTATCGAACACCATTTATTGCAAAATTGCTTAACTTTTTTTTGAAAACCAACCGGTATTATTTGCGTGCAAAAAAGGCATAATTTTCTTATGGAATATCAATATATCGACGTCAATCGAACCAATGCGCAACAAACCATACAAGCAAGCACACAAAACGCTACGCCCGACGCAGTAATCGCAACCGTGCTTCAAAACGAAAACGTAGTCGGCGCAAGATGTTTCGAGATTCAAAACAAATATATCGTTGCGGTGCTTACCGTTCCCATTTATCTCAAAAGCGAACGGGACAAATGCAAAACAAATATCAAAACCGCAATTTCGCAACTATACGGCAAAGAAGCAATCGTAACTTTTGACGTAGACGTTTACGCCAAAATCAAGCCGAATATGAGCGAGATAGACAAAGACACGCTATATAAAAAAGTCACAGCAAGACTGTGACTTTCATTTTGCATTTCAACGTTGCCAATATTATCCGCAATATCGATAATTTCAATTATCTAACGCTATTTTTTAATTGAGTTTTGCAAAATCTGCTTTTTGAACAAATAGTTGAAATTATTCCAAATCAATTCTTTTCGGGAACGTATTTGTGCATATTTTCACCGTCCGCCCAAAGTTTTTCAAGACAGTAGAACATTCTTGTCTCGTCGTTGAATACGTGCACGATAACTCCGCCGTAGTCGAGCACCGCCCACTTGCCTTCGTTTAAGCCGTCTGTGTGAATGGGGCTGATGCCGTACTCGTTCATCTTTTCGTCAACGAATTCCGCAAGAGCTTTGACTTGCTTGTTGCTCTTTGCCGTGCAGATGATAAAATAGTCCGCAATCACCGTGAGATGCGCAACGTCCAAGATTGTGATATCCGACGCTTTGTGTTCGTCAAGTTCGCGACAAATAACGTCTTTCATTTCAATAGGTTCCATATATTCCTCCTATCCGCGATATGTAAAATATACTGCGAGTAGTTTTTTCATTAGTTTTTGCAAAAACTCGGTCAAAATGCATTTTTGCACGATATCGAGTGACTTTATACAAAGTCGCTACCGATACAAATCGCCACGCTAGCACAGCCACGCTCGATACAAAGCAGTTGCATATTGAAAATCCCTGCTCAATACAAATTATGCACCGAGAAGGCTCATTTGTCAAGATAGCAAAGTTTTGCCTCGGCAGTCAAAGGATGCATGCCGCCTCCTTTTGCGCTCACTTTGTCATAAGTGTATTTAAGCACTGCCCTAAATCCCTCGTCAAAGTCGTCAAAGGCAATCCTTCTAATTGACGGAATAGGTGCATAATTTCTGTCATACGACACACTGTCCGCTGTGTAAACAAGCTTTTCAAGCGTGGTCATATCCGCTTTTGCCGTGGTGTGATATCTGATTGCGTCGAGAATATCCGTATCCGTAACACCAAAATCTCTACGCGCCTTTTCCGCTCCCAAGAATTGGTGCAAAACAGGCGTTCCGACTGCGTCAATCGGCACGTTTAAGCCGTCAAGCGACGGGCGTTGTTTTGCGTTGTCGTGAAGTAGGCACGCCAAGAATACCTTGGTGAAATCTTGTTTGAGATTGTGACGTGAATTGAGGTCGATTGCAGTCAGCACAACCGCTTTGCTATGCTCAAAAAGGTCGTCCGTTTGGTAAGATTTGAGCTTACTTACCATATCTCTATACTCACCGAAAAATCCCATTCTTTCTATCTCGGCGTACACTTTATCGTCTATGCAATCGGGTTTTTCTCCGAGAAGTAGCTGTGCTTTTATATGTGAAGAAGATACGTTTTTACCGACGTAATCGAGCAAAACAAAGTCTCCGCCATACTTTTTTTCAAGCGTGTTTACAATTGTTTTGGCGTCGTCGAAACCTTCTCTTTGGCATACGGCAATAGGACAAGTTTGCACAATTTTCTCGGGGTGATACCACGTATCGAAGTATTCGAGACTGTCCCCGCCTATTAGATATACGATATCTCCGTACTTTTCCTTGAGAAGCGGAAGATTGATTGCACTGTAATTGTCTTTTCCGCGCACTTTTTCGATATCGTCGATTGCAAAATTGAGTCCGTCAAAAGCAACGTTTATAAGGTCGCATCTTTGCTCGAACGTCAAAAAGCCCGCGCTCTTGTGAGGCGGATAAAACGTAGGCACTACGATAAGACGCTCTATATCGAGTTCTTGCATCGCACTCTTGCACATCGCGACGTGCTCTATATGCGGCGGATCGAACGCACCGCCGAAAATCAAAGTTTTGCTCATAACTCGATTATACAATATTCTCTTTTTATTATCAACGGTTTATCCGCTTTTGTCGTGTGAAAAATACGCGTTTCAATATCTTTTCCATGCAATCTCTCCGTATCGCTTTTGCAAATATTGTCAACAATTACTCTATGTCTCGCACAATCGATTATATCAGCGCAACCGTACTTGTTTTGCTAATCACTCTCGTGTGGTCATTTTTCCTATTCTCGAATTTCATCGGCGCGCTCATATTTTCGGTATGCTTTACAGCCATTGCAATCTTCACTATACGCTACGTATCAAAGAAGAAAAACAAGCCGTATTCTTGCGATAGGTTGGAACTGGAATTTTGCATAAAAGGCAACGAATATGTAATAAATCTGCTCAAAAGTGCTATAAAAAACGATAAAATCGAGAACGGTTGCAATTATATTTTGCTTGAAAATGCCGTGATAATCGCAAATTACAAATTTTCGTCGATTGGAATATCCGATATGTGCGGTGTGTGCAATCTTACAAAAAAACTTGGCAGAAACGACGTGTTTTTGATATGCAAAGGCATAGAACGCAAAGCATATCAAATTGCCGATATTGAGAAAATCAAAGTCCGCCCCGTCAAAATAAAGGCGGTCTACAAATTCCTCAAAAAGCACGACGCCCTACCCGATTTGAAAGAAACGAAAGCAAAATTTTCTATAACCGCGGTTTTTCAAAAAGTGCTTGCTCGGCAAAACTTCAAGAACTACGCCTTTTCGGGAACTATCCTCACTCTCGTAGCGTTTATCACTCCGTTCAAAATATACTATATCGTCTTTGGCTCGATATCTTTGCTTCTTGCTCTTCTCTGCATCACCCCGCTCGGAGGGGGCACAATCTCTTCTCCCAAGGTCTTTGAACTGCTCGAACGCGAAGCACAAGACGAATATAAAAGCTGTCTCTTATACACATCTCCGAGCCCACGAGACGGACTCCTATC
>URUQ01000055.1 GCA_900551145.1 uncultured Eubacteriales bacterium | reverse complement strand
CGAGTAATAGGTTGTTTGTACGCAATCGTAGCAAGCACTTCGAGGAGAGTTTTGGTGAGCTCCTTTTCTCGCAGCGGAGTCAAAACGTCGGCAACCGTGTCGCCGTACTTGGGATTGGACATAAATTGCAACTTTCCGTTAAACTCTGCAAGCACGATACCCGACGTATCGCTATATCTTTTTTGCAAAGATTTCACGATAGAGTTGAGCTTTTGCGTGGTAAGTTCAGGCACTTTTTCGCAAATATCGCTTTTGAGAATAGGCGAACCGCTCGCAAAGATTATCGCTTCCACAACGTTCTCAATATTTTCCATCGTCACCCTCCTCAAACACTATCGGCTCTTCCGACGTGCCTTCAACCGCAAATATGGTTATTTCACCAAACACTTCGTCTTGTTCGGCGCGAAGTTTGCCGTACTTCAACAATTCGAGCATTGCGAGGAACGTCGTCACGATGTCCCCCTTGTCGTAATCCGGCTCGAATAAATCCGTAAACTTCATTTGTCCTCGCACGCTTATCATCAAGCGAATATTTTCCATCTGCTCGTGCACGGAAAAGCGGTCTTTTACGACTTTTTTGGGGATAATCTCTTTTTCGTGAATAGCGGCGTTTGCAAGCACTCTCGCAAAGGCTTCGACGAGCTTGGGAAGCGAGAAATTGACGAGCGCAACGCGGTAGTCCTTGTCGGTAAACACCGGCGCACGGTAAAATCTGTTGATGGTCTCGATTTCACGCAACTTTTTGCTTTGTTCCACAAGCAAAGCGTATTCCTTGATCTTGTTGATAAGGAGCATACGCTCGTATTCGGGATCGTCCTCGGTGATTTCCTCATCCTCTTTGGGAAGCGTGCGGATAGATTTGAGATAGACAAGTTCTGCCGCCATCGTGATAAACTCACCCGCATAATCGAAGTCAAGCTCTTCCTTCGGCGTATTTTTGATAATTTGCACGTACTGGCTGGTAACTTCCGAAATGAAAATGTCCTCTATCTCGATTTTCGCGCTCTTGATAAGCTCGTAAAGAAGAGGTATCGGTCCGTCAAAATCACCGATATGATACCTTATTTCGGGTTTGGCAATGACAAAATCGCCCTCGATAGTCTCAGGCTCAACGATCTCTGCGGCAAGGACTGCGTCATCTTGCAATACCTCGTCTTGCATTTCGTCTTGTGTCAAAATTTCGTCAGTCATCAAAATTATCCTTGTATAAATCAATACTTATTGATATTAACACACGCGCGCAAAAAAGTCAAAATAAATAACAAATTACGTCTTATACACGCCCAAAGCACCGAATTTTTCTCTTTCAAACATAAAAAGCACGGCATTGCAATCGGATATTTGAAAACCCATCAAAGTTCACATCCAAAAACTTCTCGTTTTGAAAAGTGCGAAAACGAAAGCATTAAACTGTTTTGTATATGCAAAAGCGAGGATTTGCCCTCGCTTTTGCATATTGATTTTCTTAATTACACCAAGAATTTGCTACGTTATATTATTTTGCGGTATTCCACTCTTTCGCGATTTCGTTTATCGCGTCAAAGAAGCTCATTCTTTCCGCGTCCTCGTTTGCCACGAGCACCGCCGTATCAACCACTTCACCGTTCTTTACAAGATACGCCTTGCCGACCGAATCGCCTTTTTTGACCGGTGCTTTCACGCTTGGAGGCAAATCGAATTTCACGTCGTACTTTGCGGTATCTTCCCTAGATACAAACCTCGTCAAATCCCTATCGGCACACACTCCGATATCCGATTTCTTACCGCCCGATACCGCGACTCTTACGCCGATATCTTCACCCGCTTTGAGCATAGTTTTGTTTGAAAAGTTTGCAAAAGCGTAGTCAAACATACTGCTCACCGCAGCGTTTCGCACCTTGGAACTGTCCGCACCGATAACCACCGCGACAACGCGCATACCGTTCTTTTTCGCAGTTGCGCAAAGGCAGAATTTTGCCTCGCTCGTAAAGCCTGTTTTACCGCCGTCGCAACCTTCGTAGAAGCGCACGAGTTTGTTGGTGTTGGTGATGGTGGTAGTCCTTCCGTCGGGGTGCTTGTAATCTTCAAGCCACACGCGTGCGTATTCAAAGAATACCGGGTGTTTGATGAGTTCACGGAACATTATCGAAACGTCTCTTGCGCTAGAAAAACTCTCGGCGGCAGGAAGTCCCGTGCAGTTTTTGAAAACGGTGTCCGACATACCGAGTTGTTTTGCCTTGGCGTTCATTCTTGCAACGAAGCCCTCAACGCTTCCGTCGATATGCTCGGCAAGTGCCACACAAGAGTCGTTTGCGGACGCAACGATGACGGTTTTGAGCAAATCACCCGCTTTGTGCGTGGTGCCCGCGTCCAAAAACACTTGAGAACCGCCCATACTTGCGGCGTTTTCGCTTATTCTAACGTCGTCATCGAGCGCAAGACGCCCGCTATCCACTTCTTCGAGGGTGAGCAACGCGGTCATAATTTTCACCATACTTGCAATGGGCAATCTTTCCTTTTCGTTGCGCGAATATAAAACCGTGCCTGTCGCAACGTCCACCAAAAAGCCCGATTTACCCACGGTTTTGAAATCAACCGCCCCGTTTGCAATCTTCGTCTCGAATACGGACGATACGCACAGCGTGCATATAAACGTCGCAATCAACACGAACGCTGCCACGCAAGCGATAATTTTGTATTTATTGATTTTGAGATTTTGCATAATTACCTCACACTTTTCTTTTAGCGTGCGGAACTTTGCAAAAAATATACCAATCAATACACCGTCACTATAATGACGCCGTATATAGAGCCAATCAATACAAAAAGAACGAAATTTATCGCTACGTTTATTCCGAAAAGTTTGAGCGTGTCGACAAAAGATGGCTTTAGACTGCTACTTATTGCGGTTTTTGCACAATCGGTGGTCATAACGGCAATCATTGACAGCACAAAACAAACGAACGTACATATAAAAAACGGAGCATACGCAAACACGAGATTTACAATGCCGAGCGCACCGAACCTACCTATCAACGCCGCCGAGTAGCGACCAAAGAAAAAACCGAGCAAAAAGATGGGAATAATTGACAAAAACACCGTTTTGTTATTTATCCCCGACAATAATATCACGCCATAACAACCGATAAGCGCAAGCGTCGAGAAGAAAAACACCCTTGCGCCGCCCGTATCTGCGTCCTTTGGCAAAACTTCTTCAAATTCACCGCCCACCGCGCGCCACGCCGACACCGCACCGACGATAATTCCCAAAGCGAAAACTATCAACGAGCAAATTATAATCTTTTTGTTCTTGCTCAAAAAACTTTTAAGTGCCGATTTGAAAGCGCATAAACGAGAGGAATTCGTCATATTCTACTTATATTTTCAATTAGCGTCGTTTATGACAAATAAAATCAAAATCAGATACCATACACCGCTTTTTGTCAAATATCATTAGCAAAAATCGTATAGAATTGGACTCGTGAAAGAGAACGAAGTAAAAGCAAAAAAATATCTGTTGCAACTTGGGTTTCAACCCAATCTCAAAGGCTATCACCTTCTTGCAAGACTCATCGGTTACGCACTCGACGGCGAGAACGTTCTTCCGCTCAAATACGGCGGATACGTCAAACTGTCACAAGATTTTGACGTTGACGTGCAAAGCATAGAAAAGGATATCCAAAACGCAATATCATCGGCGTGGCTACGCGGTAACGTGGATATTCTGTATAAAGAATTCGGTGAAACGCTTGACGAAAACAAGGGCAAACCCACCAATAAACAATTTGTTATGACTGCCCTCGAACGCATAAAGTAGCGGTTTAGATTGCTTATTTTTGCATTATTTCAAAGTAAATCGTGTAAAATCGCCATTTGTAAAATAGCCGTTTTATACTTGCAACGGCACTCAGTGCACGATATATCGAATGATAGAAAAGTTGCGAGGGCAATGCCCTCGCTATATCCACGCACGCAAAGGTATATCGATATACTTTTGCTTTCGGTTCGACAAATTTTACTTATAGCATAATTGTTTCCAGTTCAATTAGTCTTGGTTTTAGCAACGATAATCTATCGTTTAATTTAGTTTTATTACGCAGCCGTTTGCTCGTTTCCCACATCGATATTTGCCGTAACGCCGGTTGCGTAATCGTACATAAATCTCGAATGAACGGCATATCCTCTCGTTGGATCTTGTATAAACACGTGCGTAACCGCACCTATCAATATGCCGTTTTGAACGATTGGACTTCCGCTCATACCTTGCACGATACCGCCCGTTTTTTCAAGCAATTCCTTATCTCTTACGAGTATAACCATACCCTTTTCCCCCACTTCGCTTTGTGAAATGACCTTTACGACGTCGATATCATAGAATTTGGGCGTTTTGCCGTCAACGGTGGTAAGCACCTGCGCTCTACCTATTTTTGCCTCGCCTTTGGTGGCAATTCTATACAAATCTCCCTTAATTTCACCCGAATACACGCCGTACAATCCGATATTTGTATTTTCTTTTATCTCACCCGTGCTTTTTGACAAGCGGTTGACTTCCGCAACAAGCCCGCCCGCCTTGCCTTTTTCACCTTTGATTACACCGCTGACGGTCGTATCGTAGATATTGCCTTGATTGAGTTCCCCGTCCAATCCGCTTTCTGCGTCGAGAATACGGTGTCCGAGAGCCGCAAAATGCCCGTCGTCGGTGACGAAAGTCATCGTTCCCACACCTCCGACGTCCTCTTTGAGTGCAAGACCGAGTTTATATTGTCCGAAATTGTCCTTGACTGCGTTCAGTTTTACGTCGATTGTCGCGTTTCCTCTCTTGACTTTCAAAAGAAAAGTAGGTGAATTTGCCTCTTTTAATATATTTTTGAGTTTATATACGGATTTTGTTTGATTTCCGTTGACGCTCAATATCACGTCACCTTTGCGTATATCGACGCGTGCGCTCGGAAAAACTTCTCCGTCTTTGGTTGTTACGGCGCATTTATCAACCACGATAAGTCCGTCGGCACTTATTGCTATACCTATGGGATTTCCGCCTATATGCACGTAATTTCGTCCTTCGCTCGCGCATAACTCAAATTTAAATTTTTCAGAGTTTTCTTGGTTTTTTGTTGAAAAATCTTCAAATGTATTCTCGTATTTTGCGTTTTTTACAGCACTTATATTGCAAATTACCGCACAAAAAGCGCAAAACAGTATTGACACAATCAAAACGGTCAATATCTTTTTGAAGATTATATTCAAATTCTTTTCGTCTGTTTGCATACCTTTATCGTGTGCGCAAAAACGATAAATCGAGATGTAAATTTATGTAAAAGAAAAAGCGGTCTTCACCGCTTTCTCAAAAATTATATTTGGTTTGTAAATAAATTTGTTTTTCTCGGTCGAAATCGACCGTGTACAAATCCCCTTACTTTTCTTGTTCGAGGATATTGCGCGCCATATACACGCCCATCACCGATGCCATCATAAGACCTCTCGTCCAACCGCTACTGTCACCGAGGCAATGCAAACCGTGGATTGACGTGTTGAGATGCTCATCCATCTTGATTTTGTTGCTGTAGAATTTGAGCTCGGGGCTATAAAGCAACGTCTCGTATCCGGCAAACCCGGGGACAACCTTGTCAACCGCTTGTATAAAGTTGATGATGTTGAGCATTGCTCTATAAGGCATACCCGCCGTTATATCGCCCGCAACCGCGTCTTTGAGCGTGGGACGAACGTTGGAAAAACCGAGTTCGCGTTGCCAAGTGCGCTTGCCGTTGAGGATATCGCCGTATCTTTGGACCATAATCTTTCCCGCGCCGAGCATATTGGTAAGTTCGCCAACCTTCTGAGCGTACTCGATAGGTTGCTTAAACGGCTCCGTGAAGGAGTGAGAGCAAAGAATTGCAAGGTTGGTATTGTCGCTCTTCTTTTCCTTGTAACTGTGTCCGTTGACGACGGCAAGGTCGTTGTCGTAATTCTCTTGCGACACGAAACCGCCGGGGTTTTGGCAGAAAATACGCACTTTGTTTTTGAAAGGTTCGGGATAACCGATGAGTTTGCTCTCGTAAAGCACGTCGTTGACCTCTTCCATAATCTCGTTGCGCACCTCTACGCGCACGCCGATATCGACAACGCCGGGTGCGTGTGCGATATTATGCTCCGCGCAAATCTTTTCAAGCCACTCCGCACCGCGTCTGCCCGTTGCGATAATTGTTCTGTCCGCAAGAATTTCTTCTTGATTTTCGCCCTTCGGGTCTTCGATATATACGCCTTTGCAAGTATCGCCGTCAAGAATGATATTGTCGCATTGCTTGCCGAAAATGAGGTCTACACCGGCATTGCGAAGATAATTTTCGATTGCAAGATACAAGTCGTGTGCCTTTTCGGTACCAAGGTGACGAATGGGGCAATCAACGAGTTTGAGACCCGCTTGAATTGCTTTTCGGCGGATATCCTTGACCTTGTCCTCGTTGCCGAGACCTTCGATATGCTCGTCCGCGCCGAATTCGAGATAAATGGTATCCGTGTAATCGATAAGACTTTGCGCAAGATCCGCGCCTATGAGTTGCGGAAGTTCACCGCCGACTTCGTAGGAAAGCGAAAGTTTGCCGTCAGAGAACGCACCCGCGCCCGAAAAGCCCGTCGTGATATGGCAATAAGGCTTGCAATTTTTGCATTCACTGCCAAAAGTCTTGGGGCAAACGCGTTTTTCTACGGGTTGGCCTTTCTCGATAATGCACATTTTCTTCTTGCTTCCGTTGCGAAGAAGCTCGATTGCGGTAAAGATACCTGCGGGGCCTGCGCCGACGATACAAATATCGTATTTTTTCATTTAAAACCTCTCGTGTCGTGATTAAAATAATTAAATTATTTTAGCCGTATACTGTCAATCGCAAAAGTTTTGCACCCCCGCGACCTATGGGATTATAATTCCAAATAGCCAATCTGTCAACTCATTGTGGCAAAGAAAAAAATTGTTTTTTCCACAAAGTCGCTTATTGTCAATTTTTGGAAGAACGCGCCATAAAATATACAACCGGAGGGGTTGTAAATGGCTTTGGAGAGTTTGCTCGCACTTTTGAAAAATCTCATTATATTTTCTTCCTACGTGACGGAAAAGAGTTCCTTTCCAAAGCCACTCTCAAAGGAAAAAGAAAAGGAATATCTCGAAAAATCCGCTCAAGGCGACAAAGAGGCAAAAGAAATCCTCGTCAAGCACAATTTGCGTCTCGTGGCGCACATCGCAAAGAAATATTCCAACTACGGAGACAACGACGAGCTTATATCGATAGGCTCAATCGGACTTATTAAGGCAATAGAGAGTTTCAAGCCCGACAAAGGCACGCAACTTGCCACGTATGCGTCCCGTTGCATTGAAAACGAAATATTGATGACGATGCGCACCAGCAAGAAGCACCGCTCCAACGTCTCTCTCAACGAGCCGATTGGCGTCGATAAGGACGGCAACGAACTCGTCATTATGGATATGCTTTGCGACGATTGCTCCGTCATCGAGGACGTCGAAAACTCCATAATGATGGAAAAACTGCTTCGTATCACCAAAGCGGTTTTGGACGAGCGCGAATACGAGATTATACGTCTTCGTTACGGTCTCGGCGGTTGCGGAGCTTTGACGCAACGCGAAGTGGCGAAAAAATTCGATATTTCCCGCTCGTACGTGTCGAGAATAGAGAAAAAAGCCCTTGAAAAAATCAAACGCTCGGTCAATAAGGAAGATTTGATGTGACTCCCTTTTGCCGAGCGCATATGCACCGATAATTACATTTGAGAAGCGGATTTATAGCATTTGCAACGTGTTACCGCACTTTGATTGTCTATCGCCTGCTTTCAATCGGACTGCACTTTTACGATATGAAAAATCACGCAATTTGCGTGATTTTCTTTTGTATTTCTACGTTTTATCTTTCGTATTTTATAATTTTCATCTGTGTTTTGCACTCGATTTTGTCTTTGGCAAAGTATAAATTCTGTCTCTTATACACATCTGACGCTGCCGAGAATTAGACGGTGTAGATCTCGGT
>URUQ01000054.1 GCA_900551145.1 uncultured Eubacteriales bacterium | reverse complement strand
CTCAAACGAAGTGCAGAGGGGGAACGGAATAGGGGAAACACCGTGAGGAAGGGGGGAGTTTTATTTTTTGTATTTTTGTGCAATCGTAAATAGGGCAATTTCCCGCTTGCGTAATTAGATAAATTAGTTTATACTATTATCTATGGCATATACATCATTATATCGCAAATATCGTCCCGACTCCTTTGACAAGGTCATAGGACAGGACCATATCGTGCGCACACTGAAAAATCAAATTGCAACCGACAGCATCGGTCACGCCTACATCTTCACGGGCACGAGAGGCACCGGTAAAACCTCCGTCGCGAAGATTTTTGCGCGTGCGGTCAATTGCTTACACCCCGTGGACGGATCGCCGTGCGGAAAATGCGAAAATTGCTTGGAACTTGCGTCTCCGTCCAACTTCGATATTTTGGAAATCGACGCCGCTTCCAACAACTCGGTTGACCAAATAAGAGAATTGACGGACAAAATCAATTTTCCGCCCACTATCGGCAAGTACAAAGTTTACATCGTCGACGAAGTTCATATGCTCTCAAAGGCGGCGTTCAACGCACTATTGAAGACTTTGGAAGAACCGCCCTCGCACGCGATTTTTATACTTGCGACGACTGAGATTCATCAAATTCCCGCAACTATACTTTCGCGTTGCTTACGCTTCGATTTCCGACTCGTGCCGAGTGCGGTGATTGCAAAACGCATTAGGTTTATCTTTGACGATATCGGTGTAAAATACGAGAGCGAAGCGGTGGATCTCATTGCTCAAGCGGGTGCGGGTAGCGTACGTGACGCGTTGTCAATTGCGGATATGTGTGTAAGTTATTGTGCGGGAAACGTAACGTACGAGGGCGTACTCGAAGTGCTCGGTGCGGCAGACCCCAAACAACTTCAAAAACTTGCAAGCGCGATTGCGGACGGCAACGTTGACGAAGCACTCAAAGACGTGGCGCATTTTTGCGATCTCGGCAAGAGTATACCTATCCTTGCGCAAGATATCGCGACGCTTTTTAGGAACGTGCTGTATATCAAAAATTGTTCAAGCGCAAAGGCGTTGCTTGCTTTGCCCGAGAGCATATATTCCGCTCTCAAAGATATGGCGGACAAGTATACGACGGAAAAGTGTATGAGCGTAATGAAGATTATGTCGGGGCTGGAAGGTGAGTTCCGTTATAGCGCACAACACAGGATTTTGTTTGAATCGGCTGTGGTGCTTGCGTGCCTCGGCGGTGATTCGGACTCAAAGGTCGAAGAATTGCAAATGAGGGTGGCAAGACTCGAAAAGACGATTGCCGCTTTGAGGAAACCAAATTTTGATTGCGCACCTGTCCAAATGGATGCGAGACAGGTGTGGCTGAGGGTAGCATCCGAATTGAGACAGGCAGGATATCCGCTCCTTGCGCTTTCCACGCAAGACGCACAATTGGATATGACGGAAGATGAGTTTTACGTGAAAGTCGCCGACCTTGCGACGCTCAGTATTCTCGAAGACAAAATCAATAGGGACGCAATCAACCACGCGTTCCAAAGCGTCGACAAGACGCACAAGCTCGTTATCGAGGCAGTGAGACATCTCGACGAGGACAAGGCTTTGCCTTTCGTCAAAGAAATGTTTGGCTCTTTGCTCGAAATAAAATAAAAACACCAAAAAACATAAACGATTTATCGGAGGAAACCAATATGGCATACGGCGGATTTGGCGGCGGAAATATGCAACAACTTATGAAACAAGCACAAGCAATGCAAAGAAAATTGCAAGAGGCACAAGAAGAAATTGCCGAGACCGAAGTTACGGGAAGCGCGGCGGGCGGTATGGTCGAAGTGACGATGACGGGTGACAAAACTCCCGTATCCGTGACAATCAAGCCCGAAGCAGTCGATCCCGACGACGTTGAAATGCTTGAAGATATGATACTTGCGGCACTCAATGACGCCAACGAAAAAGCGGAAAAGCTCTCAAAAGACTTGATGGGCCCGATGGGCAATATGGGCGGGCTTTTCTAATAAAGAGAGTCGTAACTCCTCAAAATAGAATACCCCCTCTTTCCGGACACGCCGGCATTTCTCCCGCCACTCGTATAATGGACAATTCTCTACAAGATTATTCGTCGCTCGCGGGGGAGACATTTGGCACGCGCATAGAAAAGTATCGTCCCCTTGTTATATCACTCGTTCGCTAACGAAAAGAACAACACTCGTTAGCTCACTTGTACTAATCGTCGAGCTTGGCGCAAAGACGCTCGTCGCCTTGCGACTCGAAGCTTCGAATAAGCACATACCGTTAATAAGTCCGCTTTGAATAAGCAGATTGCGTGTATAAGTAGGCAACGAATGAGTGTTCGTAAATAAGTCCGCTCTACAAGTTCGCGGACAGTGGTTTCTATCACGACTTCAAAAGAACATAATTAATTACTATGAAATACATCGAACCGCTTGCAAGGTTGATTGCACAATTGTCAAAACTTCCGTCCGTGGGGGAGAAGACGGCGGCGCGTTATGCGTACGCCATTCTCAACTCTCCGAGCGATGAAGTTGACGAACTTATAGACGCTATTAGGGACGTGAAACAAAACGTCCATTTTTGCAAAGTATGCGGCAACTACACCGAAAACGAAGTGTGTGATATTTGCGCCACGAGAAAAGCCAACGTTATTTGCGTGGTGAAAGAACCAAAAGATATCGTTGCGCTTGAAAAAGTCAAGGACTTCAAGGGCGTGTATCACGTGTTGGGCGGCGTCATATCTCCTATGGAGCATATCGGCCCCAACGATATCCGTATAAAGGAACTTCTTGCGCGTCTTGACGGGGTGGAAGAGGTTATTCTTGCCACCAACCCCGACGTCGAGGGTGAGGCAACGGCTATGTATATCGCGCGCCTTATCAAGCCTATGGGCATAAAGGTGACGAGAATCGCACGCGGATTGCCCGAGGGTAGCGTAATCGAATATGCGGACGAAAGCACACTGTCAAGGGCGTTGTCGTCGCGTATAGAACTTTGATTTTGATAAATTTTGACACGAATGACAAAAGAAAAACTCGGATTGGTATTGGAAGGCGGTGGAGTTAAGGGCGCGTATCAGGTAGGAGCAATGAAAGCTCTCGACGAACTTGGCGTATCCTACGACGGCATTGCCGGCACGTCTATCGGCGCAATCAACGGCGCGCTATACCTCGACGGCGGTATCGAGAAGATGCTTACCGTGTGGAAAGAGATAAAGACCAACACCATTTACGAGCTTACGGACGAGGAAATCGAAGCGATAAAGGGCATGAACGCCACGCCTGCGATTTTGAAAGTTTTGAAAGAAAAACGCCTCAAAACAATCAAAATGCTTGCCGATTCCTATCAAAAATCACAAAATTTCTTTGAAAATCTCGTAAGCGAGGACGATATTAGAAGCAGCGGAAAGGAATACGGCCTTGTCACGTTCGATATAAGCGAAATGCAACCGTTTGAGAAAATGATGGGCGATATCGAGGACGGAAAACTCGTCGATTATATCATTGCAAGCGCGACTTTTCCCATTTTCCCGCCAAAGGTTATAGACGGCAAAAAGTACATTGACGGCGGGGTGTACGACAATATGCCTATCAATCTGCTCGCAAGAAACGGATATAACAAAATCCTCGTTATCCGCACTAATATCGAGAGCAAACCGCCCAAACGCAAAATCGAAAAAGAAGGGCTTGACCTTTTTTATATTACACCACAAGCGGATCTGGGGCTTGCAATGGCGTTTTCGTCAAGCAATGTGCACGCTTTTATGACGAGCGGATACGCCGACGTACAATACTGCCTCGAAAACGGATTGAAAGAGTTTTTATTTGGGAACGATAAGGACTGATGCGCTTGCATCATAGGTGAAATTATGTCGCAAAACAAAATTTTATTGCTTGACTCCAACAGTCTTATGCATCGCGCCTACCACGCATTGCCCAATCTCAAATCGTCGAAAGGGCTTTACACGGGCGCGATTTTTGGGTTTTTGAGCATACTTTTGAGGCTCATAAAGGAACAAAAACCGACGCATATCGCTGCGGCGTTCGACTTGCACGGTCCGACGTTCCGTCACGAGATGTACGACAAGTACAAGGCTACGAGAAAGCCTATGGACGAGGAACTTCGTCAACAAGTAGAGCCTCTCAAAGACCTCATCACCGCTATGGGCATAAAAATCGTCGCAATGCAAGGCTACGAGGGTGACGATATCCTCGGCACGCTCTCAAAACGCTTTGACGACGAGTGCATAATCGTTACGGGGGATAGAGACAGTTTTCAACTTGTAGGACCGACGACCAAGGTGTTTTGGACCAAAAAA
Organism: uncultured Eubacteriales bacterium; assembly: GCA_900551145.1. GTDB lineage: Bacteria > Bacillota > Clostridia > Christensenellales > CAG-917 > CAG-475. Next base: position 3,766 of record URUQ01000054.1, on the reverse strand, counting down.
GGCGTGAGCGATATAGAGGTCTACGACGAACAAAGATTGCTTGACGACGGGTTTACCGTTGAACAATTCATAGACTATAAAGCACTTCGCGGAGATACGTCGGACAACGTCCCCGGTATTGCGGGAGTCGGTGAAAAGACGGCAAAACAATTGCTTGAAAAGTACGGCTCACTTGACAATATTCTCGCCAACGCAAACGAAATTCCCGGCAAAGTGGGACAGACGATTGCGCAAAGCAAAGACGTTGCGCTACTCAGCAAGGAACTTGTCACTATCAATCGCGACGTGCCCGTAGAGTGTACGCTCGACGATATAAAATTTGAGCCCATATACTCTCAAAAGGTCAAGCAAATGTTGTCCGAACTCGAAATAATCAAGCTTGCCGACAGAATGACCTTCGCGGACTGCGGTGAGGAAGAAACGAAGGTAGTCGCGCTCGAAAAAGAGGTGGTTACGCTCACATCCAAAGAACAAATCGAGAACGCGATGAAAGGTGAAAAAGTCGCGCTTATCGTGGGGCAAAACGTAAGCTTTGCGGTGGACGATAAGACGGAATATAGGATAAGTTGCGTAGAGGATTTGTTCAGCGAAGGCATAGGTTTCGACGAGGCAATCGACACTATAAAAACGCTTGCCAAAGACAAGACTTTGGTGTGTTACGACTTTAAGAAACTATGCAAAGAATACGGCTTTGAAAACGAAAAATTCTTCGATATTATGATTGCCGCGCACCTTGCAAGAGGCAGTGCTCCAATAAAGAGCATAGAGCAAGTTTTGGGTGCGGACGGATACGCAGTAGGCGCGACGGAACTTTTTGCGGAAAGTGAGAAGTTGAGTGCGCAACTTGCACAACAAGGACTTAATCCGCTATTTTTGGACGTTGAACAACCGCTTTGCGTAGTTTTGCGCAAGATGGAAGAGAGAGGCGTATGCGTGTCCGTGGATGAACTCAAAGTGCTTGAAAGAAAGTACGGAGCGATTATCGAAAGACTGACGGAAGAGATTTACGCGCTTGCGGGAGAGACGTTCAACATTGCTTCCAACAAGCAACTGGGAGATATACTCTTTGAAAAACTCGCGCTTCCGCACGGCAAGAAAAACAAGACGGGATATTCCGTCAGCGAGGACGTTTTGAGCGCGCTCGCGAATGCACACCCGATAGTGTCAAAAATCCTTGAATACCGCCACTTTGCAAAATTGCAATCCACCTATGTAACGGGGCTTCAACCGCTCGTGAATAGGGGACGTATTCACACGGAATACAACCAATGTATCACCATGACGGGAAGACTGTCGTCCACCAATCCAAACCTCCAAAATCTCCCCGCGAGAAGCGACGAGGCAAAGGATATAAAGAAAGCGTTTATTCCGAGCGATGGCAACGTGCTCGTGTCGGCGGACTATTCGCAAATCGAACTTCGCTTACTTGCACACCTCAGCGGTGACGAACAACTTATCGACGCATTCAATCACGGTGAGGACATACACGCAATTACTGCGTCGCAAATTCTCGGTATACCCGTCGATGAAGTTACACCTGCGCAAAGGCGCGACGCAAAGGCGGTCAACTTCGGCATAATTTACGGTATAAGCGGATACGGACTTGCGGAAAACCTGTCCATACCGCAATACAAGGCAAAAGAGTTTATCAACAACTACTTTGTGTCCCACCCCAAAGTGCGCGCGTTTATGGACGGGTGCATAAAGGACGCAAAGGAGAGGGGATATTCGCTCACGATGCTCGGCAGACGTCGCAACCTGTCCGACCTCAACGCATCCAATTATATGGTGCGCTCGTCGGCGGAGCGTATGGCTATGAATACCCCGCTTCAAGGCTCGGCGGCAGATATCATCAAAATTGCGATGATTAGAGTTGAAAAACGCCTTGAAAATATGAAGTCAAAGATGATATTGCAAATTCACGACGAACTCATCATCGACACGGCAAAAGACGAGGAAGAGGAAGTCAAGAAGATACTCTCTTACGAAATGGAACATGCAATGAAATTGTCCGTACCGCTTATTGCGGAAGCGACGAGCGCGGACAACTGGGGCTCACTCAAATGAGAATTGCTATAATAGGCGGAATAGGCTCGGGCAAGAGCGAAGTTATGAAAATCGCAAAAGAGGCGGGTTTCGAGTGCGTAAGTGCGGATGAAATAAACGCCGAACTTTTGCGTACTCCTTCGTATATCGCAAAAATCGCTTTGCAATTTCCCACTGTTGTCAAAGACGGGGCAGTGGATAAAAAGACGCTTGCAAGCATAGTGTTTGCAGACGAGGGAAAACGTCAAATTCTCAACTCCATTGCGCACCCCGAGATTATGGCAAAGATAAGAGCGTTCGACGCACCGCGCGTTGCGGTGGAACTTCCGTTGTATATAGAGGGCGGAGAGCGTGATTTTGACGAGGTGGTGCTCGTAAAAACGCCTATGTGCTTGCGCATAAAACGTTTGGAAAAACGCGGACTTGCCCAAAAAGACGCAATCGCACGCATAAAATCTCAACCGTCCGACCGTACGCTAAAAAAGTATGCGACGAGAGTGCTACATAACGGCGGAAGCATCGAAAAGCTCAAAAAGCGCGCGCTGAGAACATTTGACGATATACTCAAAAACGCCGAGATGCATTAAACATGTCGGATGGAATAATCGATATCTAAAAATGCATATAGCGCAAATAGTGGCCAAAAGTTGTGCGGATACGCAAAAATAAGAAAATGGTGTGATATTCGCCCGCTTGCGGTACAATAAATTGTAAATAAATTAAAGTTATCCGCTTATGTGGATAAATTAAAGGAGAAAATTATGATAAACGGCAAAACTATAGTCCTCACCGGCGCAAACAGCGGTATCGGTCTCGAAACATTGAAATTGCTTGTCAAAGGCGACAACAAAATTCTTGCGGTCGACTTGCGTACGGATAAAATTGAGGAACTCAACAGCGACAAGGTTATCCCGATGGTTTGCGACGTCTCCACCAAAGAGAACGTGGACAAAATCTTTGAAACCGCAATCGAAAAACTGGGTTCTATCGATATATTCTTTGCAAACGCGGGCTTCCCGTACTACGAGACGATGGACTACGTCGATTGGGAACGTGTCGAAAACATCTTCAAAGTCAACGTGTATTCTCCCATCTATACATACCAAAAATATGCTCAATACCTCAACGGCAAGCCGGGGCATATGGCAATCACGGTTTCTGCAATCGGCAAACTCGCAATGCCCGGCTATACGCTTTACAGCGCAAGCAAATTTGCGATGCAAGGCTTCCAACAAGGTCTCCGTTACGAATTGCCCAAGAATATTTCGCTCACTTGCCTCTATCCGATAGCAACCGATACGGGCTTCTTCAAGAAAGCCGTCGAAGGTCAAGAGGGCAAAGTCATTCGCGAGCGTCCGTTCCCGGTGCAAAAACCCGCCCACGTCGCAAAATGTATGGTGAGAGGATTGGAACACAAACGCAAATTTGTAAATCCGTCCAAACTCTTCACTTTTGCGCAATTCCTCTTTGCGATTTGCCCGCCGATTAAGTGGGTGTACCTCAAACTTGAAAAGAATAAACTAGATAGATTCGAAGCGCAAAAAGCGAATAAATGAATTAATAATTGCGGAAGGCGGAGCCTTATCCGAGCGCACACTTATTCGGAGCGTACTTATTAACGGAATGTGCCTATTCGGAGTTGGAGGCGCAGGGCGCCGACCGCATCGAGCGCCAAGCTTGCGTCACACACAAGGCTTTTAGCCACAATTGTCACTTGTGT
>URUQ01000053.1 GCA_900551145.1 uncultured Eubacteriales bacterium | reverse complement strand
GAGATAGGAGTCCGTCTCGTGGGCTCGGAGATGTGTATAAGAGACAGGTCTTATCATTAAGTATAATAATTTTATTTACGCGCAATATGCGTGCGTGCCTGCACGCCGTCGCGCAAAGGCTATACCTAAATGGAAGACAATTCAAGAAACTTTATTGAAGAATTTATCGACGAAGACCTCGCTAGCGGAAAGGTGAACAAGATTATCACTCGTTTTCCGCCCGAACCCAACGGATATTTGCATATCGGACACGCAAAAGCACTTTGCATCAACTTCGGTATGAAAGAAAAGTATCACGGCGCGTGCAATTTGCGCTTTGACGATACCAACCCCGCAAAAGAGGACGTCGAATATATGGAAAGCATCAAAGCCGACATCAAATGGCTCGGCTTCGATTGGGACGAACTCCACAACGCAAGCGATTATTTCGAGAAAATGTACGAGTGCGCCGTCAAGCTCATCAAAGAGGGCAAAGCGTACGTCTGCGATTTGAGCGCGGAAGAGATAAGCGCAACGAGAGGAAATTTCAACACCCCCGGCACCGAAAGCCCGTACAGAAACAGGAGCGTCGAGGAAAACCTCGATTTGTTCGAGCGTATGAGAAAAGGGGAATTTGCCGACGGCGAAAAAGTCTTGCGCGCAAAAATAGATATGGCGTCACCCAACATCAATATGCGTGACCCCGTCATCTATCGTATTTGCCACGCAACTCACCCGCACACGGGCGACAAATGGGTTATTTATCCGATGTACGACTTTGCGCACCCCATCGAGGACGCAATCGAGGGTATTACGCACTCTCTTTGCTCGCTTGAATTTGAAAATCATCGTCCGCTTTACGACTGGGTTACGCTCAACTGCGGTTTTAATCCCAGACCTCGTCAAATAGAGTTTGCAAGGCTCAATCTCACGCACACGGTTATGAGCAAGCGTTTTATCAAGCGTTTGGTCGACGAAAAAATCGTGTGGGGTTGGGACGATCCGAGATTATCCACTCTTTCGGGCATCAGAGAGAGAGGTTACACGCCCGAGTCTATCAGAGATTTCTGTTCTCGCATAGGCGTATCCAAAGCGGACAGCGAAGTGGATATTTCCATTTTGGAACACTGCGTCAGAGAGGACTTGAACGCACACGCACAAAGAGCGATGGTCGTCACCAAGCCCTTGAAGCTTATCATCGACAACTATCCCGAAGGTAAGAGTGAGCCCGTGTATATCGAAAACAACCCGCAACAAGACGGTGCGGGCGTACACGAGACGACGTTCGGCAGAGAACTGTACATAGAACAAGACGATTTCTCGCTCAATCCTCCGCCCAAATACTTCCGCTTAAAGCCCGACGGAATAGTGCGTCTTAAAGGCGCGTATATCATCAAATACGTAGGTTGCGAACAAGATGCGGACGGCAACGTCACTGCGGTGCACGCTGAGTATCTCGAAGGTACGAAGTCGGGTGAAGAGGGCGCGAACATGAAGGTCAAAGGCACGATACATTTCGTCAATGCCAACGACTGCGTGGACGTCACGCTCAATATGTTCGATTACCTCATCAACGACGGAGACGGGGACTATATGGACAGAGTCAATCCCGATTCGCTAACCGTTCTCCACGGCAAAGCGGAGAAAATCGTCGGAGACGCACCCGTCCATACGAGATTCCAATTTTTGCGTGAAGGTTACTTCATCAAGCGCAACGATAAGAATGAATTCAACAGCATAGTCGGCCTCAAAGACAGTTTCAAACCCAAGGCGTGACTTAACGATAAACATTTTGTAGGTGAAATATGTTTGTTTGTAAAATATGCGGAAACGAAGTAAAGCCCGGACAGGCGTTTTGCGCAACGTGCGGAGCGGACGTAGTTGAAAATTACGAGACCGTTTGCCCCGTATGCCACGCAAAGAACAGTGCGGGAAGCAGATATTGCGCCAAGTGCGGAGGTATCTTGTCCGTTATGCGCAAACCTATTTGCGCCGTATGCGGAACAAAGAACTTGCCGGGTGCAAAATTTTGCGTATCTTGCGGTGCTCCAATCGTAGCGGAAAGCGAAACGCACTGCGACGCGGATATCCTCGACGCGCGCAAGACCAAATTGCGCCTTGACAATATGGAGCGCGAGAGAATGGCGGCGGTGGACAAAGAGATTGCCGAAAAACGCCAAAAGACCGCGGAAGAGAGAGAAACCGCTTTATTGCAAGTAGAAGATTACCGCAAAAAGAGCGAGGAAGAATACGAGAAAAAGGCAAACGTGCTTGAATGTTACAGACAAAAACTCAACGAACTCGGCTCGGAAGACGTGGCTCTTCTCAAAAAGATGTCCGTTGCGCTTCAATCTTACGCCAAGTATTACGCAGACCCGTATTCTCAAATAGATGAAGACGACATAGAGGGTGAAACCTACGTTTGCCCTGCGTGCGGAACTATCAATCCGCTCGACGCTACCGCTTGCACACACTGCGGTCGCGACAAGGCGCGTGCGCTTTTACTCCTTGCGAAAAACAAAATTAAGCAAAGCCCGCCCGTCAAGCGCAAACAAAAAATCGTACCCCCTCCGCAAGCGGATCTCGAAGTGGAAAAGACGCCCACTTTGGACGAGTTTATAGACAAAATCAATGCGCCCAAAAAAGAGCAAGTCGCACCGTCCAAGACGGAAGAGAAGAAGGAAGAACAAGCGGACTTTTCAGGTCCCAATCAGGCGCATTTCGGAGCATATCCTCCTTATCCTTATCCCTATCCGCCGTATCCGTATCCGTACGCGCCTCCGGCGGCGGCACAACCTTATCCCCAACAAGCGAGCGCACCGCAAAGCCAACCCGCATTCTATATGGGGGCTGACGGCAAACCCTATCAAATGCCTCCCATCGTGCAACCAGTGGCGTTCGTGCCTTACGTGACGCAAGAGCAGCCGCTTATGCAGTATTCACCCGTAGTGGAGGAAAAACGCACGGTGCAAAAACCCGTAGTAGCAACCCCGAGCAAAGGTTCAAACAAGAAAAACTAACGGCGCATTATGTCAGATACAAAAAACAATAAACCCAGAATGAAAGGCGTTGACGACGCGGGCATAAGGCTCGCGCCTCCCCCCGCGCCCAATTCGGGATATCACGTGATGCCCACCGTGATGCAGGAGTTCGTTATCGAGCCTCACATCGTGACGGAAGAACGCTCTCAAGAGGGCGACTCCGTACGTGCTCAATCCACTGCCAACGACTTCCAACCCAAAAAGGAAGACGCTAACAAGAAGTGGAAAAGAGGCAAGCGAGCAAAGAATATGACGGCGGGTATAATCGCGTTTCTTGCTTCGGTCGCAGTGCTTTTGCCATATATTTTGTCGGCGGTAACTGCGGAAGCAAAGTTGCCGTTCGTGCTCGTTGCGGACAGATTCAACGTCGTCGGACACTTTATCGATGCGTTCAAACGCACTGCCGAACTCGGCTGGAAAGGTGAAACGATAGGCAAGATTTGGCTCGGTATGATACCCGATATAGTTATCACAATCGGCATTTTATCGGTTCTTATCAATATGATAAAATCCGTTTTTGCGATATTCGGCGCAATCAAACCAATCAAATACGTAATAGGTGCAATAGTCAATCTTATATGCGTGCTTGCAATATTTGTCACGGCACTCGTGGGAGCAAACGCTATTGGCATTGCAAAGATAGATTTTATGCAAGACTTCATACACGGATATCAAACAAGCTATTTGTTTACGATGCTCGTGTTCGGCGCGGGATACGTGCTGCTTTGCGGAATATGTGCAATCGTAAACCGCGAAAAGTATGGTTATCTCAAATAACTCTTTTGGAGGAATTATGGCAAAGAAGGACAAAAATCAAGAGATAGTTTTTTCTCCGGATACTAACGACGTAAGAGTCGACGACGAGCCGTTGTTCGAGTCGGAGGCGTATGGTACTCCGCAACCCGAAGCAGGTTCTGACGTTACGGTTATGAAGCCCGTCGGCATCGGCGGTCCCGTTCCTATCGTCGCACCCAAACACAACACCATTCAGTTGCAACCCATAGTCGTTCCTCTTGCGGTCGTGCCTTATATGACGCAAGACAGTAACGTTTTGCGCACGGACGGCAAACAACAGAGCGGTTATATGCCTTCAACCGTCGAGTACGGGGACGCAACCGAGTTCGAGACCGTATCCACACAAAAGAAAATCAAGAAGCAGGCAAAAGTTCAACCGAGAGTTTTCGCAATCGTCACCTTATTGCTTGCGGCAGTTACGGTTCTTCCGTTCATATTGTCTTACTTTATGAAGTCGATAGGCACGCTGGATATATCCAAATACAATGTCATCGGTGTGATTATGGGCTGGGTCAAGGACGGCTTTAACGCAAGACCTATTCGCAATTTCGCATTTATCGGCGTAGCGGCAGTCGAGGCGGTGTTGGTGATAACTTCGCTTATCTCCATAATCGCGGGCAAATATCCGCGTGCGTTTACGTTTATACTTTCTCTCGGAAGCGCGGTAGCGATGCTTGCATATCTCATCAAGTTGCTCGTCAAGAAACAATTCGTTATCGGAGACGAGATTGCGCTCGTAGTGCTCGTGGCACTCACGCTTCTTAATCTTGTGCTTACCATCGTGTTCTCGTGCGTGCTCAACAAGCTCGACGACAAGGTGGAAGACAGCAACCGCGCTTCGCGTGAAATCTGATATTCGGCAAAAGTCGATATATAAACGAATTACCCTCGGCGGTAATTCGTTTAATTTTTGAAAAATTATGTCCTTGAAACTCGTATCATTGGCAAGCGGCAGCAAGGGTAACGCTACGCTTATACTTTCCAACACGACGGCAATACTCGTTGACGCCGGCATTTCGTATACGAGGATTGCCACCGAGCTTCGGGATTTCGGGCTCACTCCCGATATGGTCGACGGCGTCGTGATAACTCACGAACACGCCGATCACGTTTGCGGACTTGCAAAACTTTGCGAGCATACGCAAATATACGCTCACACCCTCACGGCGCGCGCGCTTTGTGAAAAGTACGACGGTCTCAAAAACTTTGCGGATGTCGACAATTACGAGGGCGGTTTCGATATAGGCGACATCAAGGTTATGCCGTTCAGAATACCTCACGACGCTGCGTATCCGCTTGCATATTCTTTTGAGTGCGGGCATGCTCGTTGTAGCGTCGCGACTGATATCGGCACGCCTACGGTAGGCGTTCTACGCAATATAAAGGACAGTAGCGTGGTACTTTTGGAGGCAAATCACGACCTCAAAATGTTGCAAGACGGCAAATATCCCGTTTGGCTAAAACAACGCATTTTGTCGAACAACGGACACTTGTCCAACGACGCAACCGCACGGATTGCAAACCGCTTGTGCGAAGGCTCGGAAGTGCAAAGATTGCTATTGGGGCATATCAGTGAAAACAACAACACCGAAAAAATTGCTTACGACACGGTGGAAAACACGCTCAAAGAGCGTGACTCGGACATAGAATTGTACGTGGCGCATCAAAATAGGCGCAGTGAGGTTTTTGAAATCTTATGAGAAGAACGATAAGCGCGAGCGAAGGCTCTTCGATATATCTGTTGGGAATATGCGCGGGCAGTTTGTTGTCCATGTTTTTGTCCTTGATTTTGCGTGCGGCGGGCGTCGCGGGCACGTCGTTTGACGGAATGGACGTTTTCTCGTGGTGCGGATATGCGCTTATGCAAGTCGGCTTCGTATGTACGGTGCTCGTTTATTCCAAAGTGCGCAAATATGACTTGGCCTACGTCTCCAAAATGAGAGGCAAGCTCAATCCTTTGCAAATAACCGTGCTCCCGTTTATCGCGATTGCCACTATCCTCGTGTTTTTGCCTCTTGCAAACGCGTGGACGGCGTTTTTGAACGTTATCGGCTATCACGGCTCGGGCGTCGCAATGCCAGATTATTCCAACGTGGGAGTTTATTTCTTGTCCTTACTCTTGATGGCGGTTTTACCCGCTTTCGGCGAGGAATTGCTTATAAGGGGCAATCTTTTTTCGGGATTGTCCACGCGCAATATATGGTTTGGAGTGCTTATATCCGCGCTTATGTTCAGTCTTATGCACGCAAATCCCGTGCAAACGGTGCACCAATTCGGACTCGGCGTCGTGCTTGCGCTCGTCGTCGCAATATCGGGTTCGCTATGGGCAAGCGTTATAGTGCACTTCTTCAACAATTTTATCAGTATCACGCTCACGGCGTATATTCCGCAAGTGGATGAGATTTATGCCAAACTCGGCTATTACAACTGGCTCACAGGCGTTGCAAGCGTAGTAATAGGCTTGATTTTGCTCGTGTTCTTGTTCTACGCGTTCTATCGAGCGGGCAAACCCAAGGACGCAAGCGGAGAGGTAAAGAGCGTTTACGAAGAGGACGGTTTCACAATCGTCGCAACGTCAAACGAGACCAAAAAAGATAATTTTTTCGTCGGCTTTGGCAAATTTTTCAAATTGCTTTTCACCAAAGGCGGTTGGAAGAGGATAACTTACTCGCTTGAAGAAAGCAATGCGGTCGAATACGTCGGCAAAAATCAAAATATGATAGGCGTATGGATTGCTCTCGCATTTGTGTGCGTGTATTGGCTTTACGGCTTTATCTCGGGGTTGATATGACAAAAAGACTCAACGTCGGCATCACCTATTTTATCGTCGTATTGTTGACGCTTCTTTTGAGAGTGGCGTCCGCACTCGATATATATTCCGCGCTCGGAGTCGAGGACGCCGACGCACTTTTCACGTGTATCGTGCAGATTGCGATATTCGGCTTCGTAAGTGTGTCGGGATACTTTTTGTCCGCGCACAAGAGAGGAGAGAGCGCAAAGATTGTCGCAGGCGATTTCGGCGTGAGAAAAGTATCTTGGAAAAATTGGCTTTTGATTGTCCCGATGTGTATTTGTGCAATTGCGGTGTCGAGCGGTATCTCACTCGTCTGGCAAATCGTGTTGCGCATGATGGGCTTTACTCACATTTCGTCGCCCACAGATTATAGCAGTGTGGGAGTGCTTTTCAAGGAACTTGTTTTGGTGGCGGTGCTTCCCGGCGTATTCGAGGAAGTGGCGCACAGAGGCTTGATTTATGCCGGGTATAAAGAAAGCAAATGGAAGTTTGTGCTCGTATCCGCGCTTTTGTTTTCGCTTATGCACCAAAACATAGTGCAGACCGGCTACACATTCTTCTTCGGCGCGACCATTGCGCTTATGATGTATTACACGGGCTCGATTTGGCCGGGCATCGTGTTGCATATTGCCAACAACGGTTTCAGCGTCATCTCTGGGTATATCGACCAAAACGGCGGAGCGTTCAGTTTCATTGCAACCATACAAAATTGGCTCTATTCCTCAACGCTCGGGCTTTTAGTCGGTGCGCTTCTCGTGATAATATGCGCCGGATTGCTCGTGCTGTTCTTCTTCCTTATGCGCAAAAACTGCGTCAAGGAAGAGCGCATATCGCAAGTTCCGTTCGCACTATCCGACGATGACGTAACACCCGTTCATAAAGATATCCCGTTTATCCTCACGGTGGCGGTCGGCGTTGTTGCGACGCTGTTTAGTTTTGTGTGGGGTATGACGAGATGAAGATAAATATAATCGCCATCGGCAAAATCAAAGAGAAATATTTCTCTGACGCCATCAACGAGTATGTCAAGCGTTGCTCCCGTTTTGCCGAAGTAAAAATAATCGAGCTTCCCGATGCGCCTCCGTCCAAATCTCCCGACGAACAACGCAAAATCGAAAGCGAGCAATTGCTATCCAAAGCCAAAGGCTTCGTCATCGCAACGGATATGCGAGGCAAACAATTGTCAAGCGAAGGTCTTGCCGACCTCATCAAATCCAAATGCCTCGACGGCGAAAGCGAGTTTTCCTTTTTGATAGGCGGAAGCCACGGCCACACCGACGACTTACGCAAAAGAGCGGACTTGCTCCTGTCCTTCTCACTGGCCACTTTTCCGCATCAGTTGTTTAGAGTAATGCTGTGCGAGCAAGTTTACCGTGCTTTGAGTATTAACGCCGGCACCCCCTATCATAAATGAGGGCACTATTGAGCAAATAACTGCGTTACCGCGCGAAAGGACAGACATAACTCCTTAAATACAATGACCCCCTCTTTCCGGACACGCCGGCATTTCTCCCACCACTCGTATAGTGGTATTTCTCTACAAGAGTACCCATCGCTCGCGGGGGAGACAATCGGCACTCGCATAGATAGGGGCATTTCTCTCATTATGCCACTCGTTCGCCAACGAAAAGAACAACACTCGTTGGCTCTCTTGTACTGCACCCACAAGGCTTCCACACACAAAAGACAATCGAACGATAATGTGATATATAAGATGAAAGCGCAGCCTTGTGTGTGACGCAAGCTCGGCACTCATTTGCTCACCGCCTTGCGGTTCGAGTTTCGTCTTCGGAGTTACACATACCGTGTATAAGTGCGCTTCGCACGAGTGCGCGTTTGGATAAGGCTACGCCTTCCACAATTATTAATTACTGTCTCTTATACACATCTGACGCTGCCGACG
>URUQ01000052.1 GCA_900551145.1 uncultured Eubacteriales bacterium | reverse complement strand
GGTGCGGACACATCCACGCGAAGCATCGGATAGCCCTTTGATTTGACCTCGATAATGCCGTCCGTGCGCGGGGAAACGCTTGCGAGAGTGTCAAAATTGATTGCCGAGCAAAGCACTTTTCCGCCGTTGTGGTCGGTGTGGTTGCCCACGATTTCGATACGTCCCGGGGAGGAATAAAAATCCACGTCTTGCGTGTTGAAAACGTCTTTGTGCATTGCAAGCAATTCCTCAAAACGCGGTCTTTGCTCGTCTGCGCCCGACGCGAAAACGTCCTTGCAAACTTCGTCGAAGTTGTCTCCGAAAAGATAGTCAAATCTCATAACGTCGTCCTTTAATAGCATAATTATGCTATATTGTACCATAACGCATTGAAATTTGCAATACTATTGCGCAAAGTGACTTGCTATACCATTTTAAGTGTGCTACAATATTTGCGTTGAAAAATTTTATACTTTCACTCGGAGGTTTTATGTCGCCAAGACTTTCTTATGACGAAATTGCAAAGCAAAACGTCGCGAAACTGCTCGATTATGCGGTGAAGCACTTATATCTCGAAGATTATGACGTGATATACGTCCAAAATCAATTGCTCGACGCTTTGAACCTCACCGAACCTACGGACTCGGACAAAATCGGAGATTACGATTTTTACGAGGTTATGGACTCGCTTTCAAGCTACGCCGTACGCAAAAAAATCATTGACGAAAATCAAAAATTGCTCTTTGAAACGCGCCTAATCGGCTACTGCATGCCCACCCCGTCCAAAGTGGTGGATATGTTTGACGATATCGCGTCTTACGACGGGCCGAAAGCGGCATGCGATATGCTCCACACTCTCGGCATCGACAGTGCGTATTTGCGCAAAAAAGACCTCGATAAAAACATTATCTGGGAACACGACTGCAAAAGAGGCAAGATTATCGTTACAATCAACCTCTCCAAACCCGAAAAAACACCCGAACAAGTACGCCTTGCCAAAGAGGCAAAGACCGGTTATCCCAAGTGCGCTTTGTGTGCGGAAAATCTCGGATTTGCGGGCAACGCCGCTATGGCTGCTCGTCAAACCATACGCACCGTCCCATTCCAACTCGACGGAGAGGATTGGTTTATGCAGTTCTCGCCGTACAGTTACTTTGATCAGCACGTTATCGCGGTGTGCAAAGAACATAGACCTATGTGCGTAAGCGACGCGACCTTCCGTCGTATGCTCGACTTCGTGGATATGTTTCCACACTACTTTATCGGCTCCAACGCGGCACTTCCCATTGTCGGAGGTTCTATCCTCGCGCACGACCACTATCAAGGCGGAAACAAAGTTCTCCCCGTGTTCACGCGTCCCTCTCGCAGATACTTCAAGATTGGCGGATATCCCGACGTCAACGTGTCGGTGGTGGACTGGTACAACTCTATCGTCCGCATAGAAAGCACCAACCGCAATCAAGCGTTGGAAGTGGCAAACAAATTCCGCAAAGCGTGGGACGTATATAGCGACGAAAGCGTAGATATTCTCTGCTCCACTCAAAAGGACGGACAAAGCGTGCAACACAACGCAATCACCCCGATAGCGTCTATCAACGACGACGGAGAGTATCAATTCAACCTCATATTGCGCAACAACCGCACGGACGAGAAACACCCCTTCGGCATATTCCACCCCGCGCAAGAGTTGCACAACATCAAGCAAGAGTCAATAGGCATCATCGAGGTTATGGGCCTCTTTATTCTCCCCGGACGCCTTGCGGGTGAAGCGGCGCAAATCCGCGATATCCTCACGGGCAAAACGCCTCTCGACTTCAAGGCAATTGCGGAAGAAACGCATCCCTTACACAAGCACCTCGGCATGATAACCCAACTCGTCGTAGACAACGGCACGTCTTGCTCGGAAGAAAAAGCGGAAAACGCAGTAACCGATTATATCAACAACGCTTGCGAGAAAATTCTCGACACCACCGCAGTGTTCAAGAACGACGAACAAGGTCAAGAGGCCTTTGACAAATTTATCCATAGCGTCATCGGTTAAAATAACACAATCGACACTTAAACCATCAAAAAACGTCGCATAAAGCGACGTTTTTTTTGCATATACAGAAAATTTAAGCACAAATCAACTTCTTGCGTCGTTCACGCCTTGTGGCGTACCGTAAATTACCGCGCACCCGTCACGATAAATTGATTTAATATCTTCGTCTTTTGACGACAACAGTGTGCTATACGCTCTTTCCGCATCGGCTTTATTGTCGTACACAATATCGTATTTTCGTCCTAATACTATGTAAAAACCGCGATAAATCGATGGATGAGCGAGGATTTACGTGTCGCTCGGCTTGTAAAAACGGCATATTTCGTGCCTAAAAGTATGAAAAGGTGTATGAGCGAGGCTTTACGTGCCCAAAAGCATGTAAAAAACGGCATATTTAGATGAAGAACAAGAAAGCGCGCGTCCGAGACAAAACCCAACGTACACAAGCGTACGTGATTTTGTAGCGGATGCGCGCTGACGACGTTATTCGCTAAATAGGACGTTTTTTAAAAATTGACCGGTATATGAACGACTTACTCCAGCTACTTCCTCGGGTGTGCCTTGGGCAACTATCATGCCCCCCCTATCCCCTCCGTCCGGTCCGAGGTCTACGATATAGTCGGCAACTTTGACAACGTCGAGATTGTGCTCGATGACGATGACGGTGTTGCCTTGCTCGACGAGACGGTCGAGAATGGCGACGAGTTTTGCAACGTCGTGGGTGTGAAGACCGGTGGTCGGCTCGTCGAGAATATAGACGGTTTTGCCGGTGGAACGACGAGAAAGTTCGGTTGCAAGTTTGACGCGTTGTGCCTCGCCTCCGCTCAACGTGGTTGAGGACTGACCGAGCTTGACATAGCCGAGACCAACGTCGTTGAGCGTCTTGATTTTGTTGCGGATTTTGGGTATGTTGGCAAAGAATTCGGTTGCTTCCTCGATGGTCATATCCAAAACGTCGCTTATGCTCTTGCCTTTATACTTCACTTCAAGCGTTTCGCGATTGTATCTTGCGCCCTTGCACACTTCGCAAGGCACGTAGATATCGGGCAAGAAGTGCATTTCTATCTTGATAATGCCGTCACCACCGCAATGTTCGCATCTGCCTCCGCCGACGTTGAAGGAAAATCTGCCAGCCGTGTATCCCCTTGCCTTTGCGTCGGGAAGCGATGCAAACAGCTCTCTTATATCGCCGAATACGCCCGTATACGTTGCGGGATTGGAGCGAGGCGTGCGCCCTATCGGGCTTTGATCTATGCAAATAACCTTATCCACGTTTTCTATGCCGTCAATGCCGTCGCAGTTGCCCATGGTGACGTTGGAACGCATAAGCTCGTTGGACAAGACGGGATAAAGCACTTCGTTGACGAGAGAAGATTTTCCGCTTCCCGACACGCCCGTAATGCAAGTGAATGCGCCGAGCGGAATATCCACGTCGATGTTTTTGAGGTTGTTTTGGCGGGCGTTTTTGATATGCAAATAGTTGCCGTTGCCCTTTCGACGAGCGATAGGCACGGGTATGGACAATTCTCCGCTGAGATACTTGCCCGTAATGCTGTCCTTGCTTGCGATGATATCGTCCACCGTTCCGCACGCAACCACTTTTCCGCCGTGGACGCCCGCGCCTACGCCGATATCCACGATATAGTCCGCACTGCGAATGGTCTCTTCGTCGTGTTCGACCACGATGAGCGTATTGCCCAAATCGCGCAAATTTTTGAGGGATTGGAGCAATCTTTGGTTGTCCTTTTGGTGCAAACCTATGCTCGGTTCGTCAAGGATATACAGCACGCCCGTAAGTCCGCTACCTATTTGCGTTGCAAGCCTGATACGTTGCGACTCGCCACCGCTCAACGTTGTTGCCGAGCGTGAAAGCGTGAGGTAATCGAGACCGACGTTTATCAAAAAATCAAGTCTTGCGCAAATCTCTTTGATAATTCTGTCCGCAATGAGGTGTTGCGTGTTAGTAAGGCTTATTTGCGACATAAAGTCTTTGAGCGCGGACACGGACATCTCTGTAAGCTCGAAGATGTTCTTGCCGTTTATAGTCACCGCCAACGCCTCGGGTTTGAGCCTCTTGCCTCCGCACTTAGAGCAAGGCACTTCTTTCATATATTTTGCGATTTCGTTTTTGACCATTTCGCTGTCCGTATCGTTGTATCGACGCATAAGGTTGTTTGCCACGCCCTCGAAACTTGCGTGGTAGAAACCGCTGAAAGTGCGTGAATTGTATTCCATAGGAATACGGTCACCGTCGTTGCCGTAAAAAATGATATCGAGTATATTCTTTGGTAAGTCCTTAATCGGCGTATCAACGGAAAAATCATAAGCGTCGGCAAGCGCCTTAAACTGCATAGCGGACATATGTCCCGCATCCCAACCGCTTACTTTGATTGCGCCTTGTCGCAAGGATTTGTTCCAATCCGTGACGAGCAAATTGGTGTCGATTTCGTTGCGGAAGCCGAGTCCGCCGCACTCGGGGCACGCGCCGTAGGGGTTGTTGAAGGAGAAAAGTCTCGGGGAAAGTTCCTCAAAAGAAAGTTCGCAATCGGGACAAGCGTACTTCGTGGAATAAAGCACTTCTTCGCCGTCAAAATCGGCAATAACGAGTCCTTCGGACAACTTTATAGCAGTCTCGATTGCGTCGGATATACGACGCTCTGCACCGTCTTTGACGACTATTCTGTCCACGACGACGCTTATAGTGTGCTTGATATTCTTATCGAGCGCGATTTCTTCGTCAAGCGTATAATTGTTTCCGTCAACTCTCACTCTCACGTAGCCCGCGCGTTTAAGTTGTTCGAGTTCCTTGCGGTATTCACCCTTTCTACCTCGCACGATAGGAGCGAGAAGTTGCAGTTTTGCCCCCTCTCTTTCCATAATCTTGTCGCATATTTGGTCAACCGTTTGACGCTCTATTTCTCTTCCGCACTTGGGGCAATGCGGAGTGCCGACTCTTGCGTACAAAAGCCTCAAATAATCGTATATTTCCGTCACCGTTCCGACGGTGGAACGAGGGTTGTGCGACGTTGTTTTTTGGTCAATCGACACCGCGGGGGAAAGTCCCTCTATATAGTCCACGTCGGGTTTTTGCATTTGTCCCAAAAACATTCTTGCGTAGCTTGACAAACTCTCGACGTATCTTCTTTGCCCCTCGGCAAAAATGGTATCGAAAGCAAGCGACGATTTCCCGCTTCCGCTAAGTCCCGTAAACACAACGAGTTTGTCGCGCGGGATTTCCAAATCGATGTTTTTGAGATTGTTTTCTCTTGCGCCTTTTACGAAAATTTTGTCCATAATATCTATCTTTTGCAATCGAGTTTTTTTAACTCAATTTTTTTATTTGTTTTTTCAGTTCATTCAGTTCGTCTCGTATGAGAATCGCCTTCTCGAAGTCGAGTTGCGCGGCGGCAGTTTGCATAAGTCCTTTTAGGCGTTCAACTTCACGAGAAAGGTCTTTAACGCTCAATTTCTCGTTATGAACTGCCTTTTTGGTGATTTCGAGCGAATTTTTGATTGCACTCACAACCGTCTTCGGAACTATGCCGTGCGCCTTGTTGTATTCGTCTTGTATCTTGCGACGGCGCATGGTTTCATCGTACGCTTTTTGCATGCTTTGAGTCATATTGTCGGCGTACATAACCACTCTGCCCTTGTCGTTTCTCGCGGCTCTGCCTATCGTTTGAATAAGTGCGCTTTCACTTCTCAAAAAGCCTTCTTTGTCCGCATCGAGTATTGCAACCAACCTAACCTCGGGAAGATCGAGGCCTTCTCTCAAAAGGTTGATGCCCACAAGCACGTCAAACTCGCCCTCACGCAAGCCCTTGACTATATCGATTCTCTCCAACGTGTCTATATCCGAGTGCATATAGCGCACCTTGATACCCACCTCTTTGAGATAGTCGGTGAGGTTCTCCGCCATCTTCTTGGTGAGCGTGGTGACAAGCACTCTTCCGCCGTCTTTCACGACGTTGTTTATCTCGCCGATAAGGTCGTCTATTTGCCCTTGAATAGGCTTGATTTCAATCTCGGGGTCAAGTAGTCCCGTAGGTCTTATAATCTGTTCCGCTACGAGGTCGGCACGATCGAGTTCGTACTGCGCGGGCGTTGCCGACATACACACTAGTTGACGAAGTCTTGCGTCAAATTCCTCGAATCGAAGCGGTCTGTTGTCGTACGCGCTCGGCAAGCGGAAGCCGTATTCAACGAGATTGTCCTTTCTTGCTCTGTCACCGTTGTACATTGCGCGGATTTGCGGTATGGTCATATGGCTTTCGTCAATAAACGTGATAAAGTCCTTGCCGAAGAAGTCAAGCAACGTATACGGTGCTTGCCCGGGTTGACGGCCGTCAAAATAGCGCGAATAGTTTTCGATACCGCTACAATATCCCACTTCTCTAATCATCTCGACGTCGTAGTTGACTCTCTCGTCAATGCGTTGCGCCTCGATGAGCTTTCCTCTTTCCTCAAAGTATTTGACCCGCTCGGCTTTGTCGGCAAGGATTTTTTTCAAAATCGCTTCCTTGTCACCGCTTATAACGTATTGCGTCGCGGGGAAAATGAGAGTGTGTTTAAGCTCGCTTACCACCTTTGACGTGAGTCCGTCAATCTCGCATATACGTTCGATAGTGTCACCGAACATCTCCACTCTCACTGCTATTTCCGAGCTCGTGGACGGGAATATGTCTATCGTATCCCCTCTCATTCTGAAAGTCGAACGCGAAAAGTCCACGTCTGCGCGCTTGTATTGAATATCTACAAGCCTTCGCGCAAGTTCGTCTCGGTCGATCTCGTCGCCTTCGCGCAAAGATATTGCATTCTCAAAGTAGTCGGTCGGCGCGCCCAAACCGTATATGCACGACACGCTGGCAACGACTATAGTATCTTCTCTCTCGCAAAGCGACGCAGTGGCGGAGTTGCGAAGTTTGTCAATCTCTTCGTTGACCTGCAAGTCCTTTTCGATATACGTGTCCGTGCGCGGAATATACGCCTCTGGCTGATAGTAGTCGTAGTATGAAACGAAAAATTCAACTCTGTTTTTGGGAAAAAACTCACGCAATTCGTTGCAAAGTTGCGCCGCGAGCGTCTTGTTATGCGCAATTACGAGCGTCGGTTTTTGCATACGCTCTATAATGTTTGCCATAGTAAAAGTTTTGCCGGACCCCGTAACGCCCAACAAAACCTCGGTGTTAAATCCGTCCTTCAACCCCTCGACGATTTTTTCTATCGCTTGCGGTTGGTCTCCGGTCGGTTTATAATTGCTGACAAGTTCAAATTTCATTATACAAAAATCTCAGTCCGTCTCACGCCTTGGAAACGTTTTTATAACATAGCCTCAACTCTTCGTTTTCAAATCATTTGCAAAGATATCGCCATTCACAATTTTTGCTTCGTTGCGTTTTTCTCGCTTATCGCAAAGACGTTGCTTCAAACGCTCATAGCATCCGACTGACGCTCGTTTTCAAAAACAACGCTTATTGACCCATAATTTTTGCAACCAACATTCTTATGCCAACACCGATAAGAGCGGTAACGACGCTAAGTCCCAAAGTGAGCAAAATTTTGAAAGTGAGGTTGCTCTTAAATGCTCTTTCCACTCTTGCAAATTGCAAGCCTTTCTTTTGCATATTTATACAATACACCAACTCGCCTTTTTTGTCAGAGCGCGTGATGTCGAAATAATCGTCTATTTCGAGATTGCGAAGCGTGGTGTCAAGCTCGTCCTCTTCAAAGTCGAGATCGAGCGGAATTTTTTCAAAAATGTCAATGGGAGTAAGAAGGCAGGACCCGTTTTGTTTTTCCGCCTCTTGATAGATGACTCTCATCACCGCTTTCTCTTTTTTGGTGAGGACGTGTTGTCTCTCAACCTGCATATTTACGCCCATATTTCTTTTATCCTTGCCGTCCGTTGTCGCTTCAAAACGCAAAAACGGCGGTTTTTCTCAACGTTTGATATATTTTATATACCGATTTCGTCAGATTGCGAACTTTGTCACTATCACCGCAATAACCGCAACGATAGCACTTCCGATAAAACTTCCCATAAACGCCGCAAAGAAAAGCGCGCCTTTGGACACAACGCTCGTGCCTTTCTTTTCTTTCTTCTCTCCGTAAAGCGCACGCTCTTTGGGCTTGTCCTCTTCCGCATCGACGACGAGTTGTCCTTGTTGCTTTGCTCTCTCGTCAATACGCTTGATTACGAGCAAACAATACTCGTCCGGTGTAAAATACTTGACGGAGATATACTCTCTGTCTTTGAGCTCACGGATAATTGCGGACAACTGAATTTTGGACAACGACAATCCTTGCGGAAGTTTTGCGATAATCTCATCGGCTTCCACCACTTTATACACGTCGTCCACCTCTGCGATGCGACGAATGATATCGTAAACGGTTTGACATTCCAAATTCAGCATATTTGCCTCCATATATCTTCATAAAATATTAGCATAATATTATAGATATAGCAATGATTTTTTGAAATTCACCAATCATTTCACCCCTAAATCGTCTCTAAATCACCCTGTTGTTTTTGCGTTTTTGCGATTCTCTCAT
>URUQ01000051.1 GCA_900551145.1 uncultured Eubacteriales bacterium | reverse complement strand
ATAGGAGTCCGTCTCGTGGGCTCGGAGATGTGTATAAGAGACAGCCTTGAATTAGTGCCCGTTAATTAGTCCACTCGACACGCTCGCGGACAGCGGTAGCCTTCCATTTTACAAATTACACATCCCCCCCACTCGTTCGTATAATACAGTATTGAGATGAAGAACAAGAAAGAGCCACGCTCTCGGCAACCATAATTTACTAATCGTAAATGAGTTGTCGAGGCGTGGCTCTAATACCGTTCACCCACCCTATTATAAACGCGTCAAATAGATGGATAACGCGAAAGCGCGCGTCCGATACAAAACCCAACGTACAAGGCGTACGTGATTTTGTAGCGGATGCGCGCTGCCAAAGTTAGGCGCTATTTGACACGTTTATACAAACGAGTGGTATATGGAATTGATGGCCCTCTCATACTCATAAGTATCCACACCCACGATTATGTTCAACTCCGATGAGCCTTGGTCTATCATACGGACGTTGATATTGTCGCGGGCGAGCGCGGTGAAAAGCGTGGACGCAGTGCCTTGACGGAAAGCCATATTGTGTCCGACGGTTGCAATGAGAGAAAGTCCGCTGTGTATCTCGATATTGTCTGCGTTGAGGGACTCTTGAAGACGAGCAAGCACCTTTTGCATTTTGCCCGCCACGTACTCGTCCCGTATGACGATAGACAGCGTGTCTATGCCCGACGGTATATGTTCGAAGGATATCCCCTCGAATTCGAGGACGGAAAGTGCTTTTCGCCCGAAACCTATCTCGGAATTCATCATATCTTTTTCGATATTGACGATAGTAAAGCCCTTTTTGCCCGCAATGCCCGTGATGACCTTTTTCTCTCCGGGCAAATCCTTTTGGGCAACAATCATAGTGCCCTTATACGACGGATTAAACGTATTTTTGATATTGATAGGAATTCCAACGCTTCTAACCGGAAAAATAGATTCGGGATGCAAAACCTCCGCGCCCATATAAGCAAGTTCGCGAAGTTCCCTATAACTTAAATAATCGATAATAGCGGGGTCTTTGACTATACGCGGATCTGCGGTCAAAAATCCGTCCACGTCCGTCCAATTTTCGTAAATATCCGCACCCACCGCCCTTGCAACGAGTGCGCCCGTAATATCCGAGCCCCCGCGCGAAAAGGTGACTATTTCACCCTCGCGATTTGAGCCGTAAAAGCCGGGGATAACCGCGTATTCGACGCTTTCGAGCCGTTGCTTGATAAGGTCGAGCGTATAGTGCATTTGCAGTTTTCCCTCGGCGTTGAATTTGATTATCTCGTTCGTATCGACGAACTCAAAACCGAGTTTTGCGGCAAGCAATCTCGCGCACAAATACTCCCCTCTCGACGCACAATAATCTCTTGACGCGCCATTCTCGATATTGCTCTTGATATCGTCAAGAACGGCAGTCAAATCCACATCTACGCCGAGCGAATTTGCGATATCGAGAAAGCGATTCCTCACGATATCGAAAGACTCGTCGCAATTGCCCTTTTCTCTCTTTTCGTTGAAGCAAGCGTATAATGCGTCGGTGATTTTGACGTCGTTGCCATCTCTTTTTCCCGGTGCGGAAACGACGATATATCTCCTTTGCTCGTCGCTTCTCACGATGTTTATAACGCGGGATATAGTACCGCCGTTTGCCATTGACGTTCCGCCGAATTTACATACTTTCATATCGTTCTCCGATACAGTATATTCGTTCGGGGTTTTTGGGTATACGGATTTACTTAATTTTCTTTGCCTCGAAATAATATCTCTTTTCTTCCGCCTCACCCATAGAAAACGCCTTTCTGCAAAGCGTGCCGTTTTGAAGGACGTATCCGAAAAGTTCTTCTTTCTTAATTTTTGGCATCTCGATTGCAACGCCTGCGTTTTCCGATGCAACCGCGCGCAAGTGTTCTATGCCGTGAATATAGTCAACCGAGCACTCTTTGTGCGTGCCGATATACTCGTCGATTGCGGTTTGGATGTCCTTGATTGCCTTTGCGCTATTGTCCTCGGCGTGTATATCGAACTCACCCGCGCTACCGAATGCTTTGACGACAGTCCCGCCGTAAAGTCTCGATTGCATAAACGCCTTGAAGTCATCGCCCGCGCCGAACACGAAGCGATGAATCGGCTCGAAAACTATGCCGTCGTCGTGAAGGTTCTCAACCTCGCAAAGTGCAAATCTGGCGGGATGAACTGCCTTTTGTGCATCGGTTAACCCCTCTTTCGTGCGATTCCAGTGTGCTTGCGCCGTTGCAAGAGAGTGATTGCCGTCGCCCACAGCAAAGATAAAATCGTTGTTTCCCGTGCCGTAAAGATTTTGCACGGACCTCTCGTATTCGTCAAACAAATCTATGACTTTTTGAGCGTCCACGCGATAACCGAGAAGATGTCCGCCGCCCATATTCAAATCGAAGTCGTAAATCTTTTCGTTTTCGTCGCGCTCTTGCCAAAGCCTTTCTATAACGCTCTTTTTTCTATCGTCGATGAGGAGCATTATGTGCGGTAATTCCACGGGAGCGTTCTCTCTTATTTTGAGGCGCGGAGGAATACGGTCGAGCACCACTCCTTCCGTCGAGCGAATGTTTGCGTGCGACGGATGCGTAAAGCAGTATTCTTCGAGGTCAACCGCAAGCACTACACCGAGACGAGAAACACCGCTTGCCGTAGTCCTTTTCACAAGGACGAAACTGTCTTTGAGCGTCTTGAAAACGCCATCGTCCACGTACTCTTGCATAGTGCGGTTTATCTTGTCGATACGCTCTTGCTTGTCCGCGTCTTCGAGGTATACTTCGGGGAACACAAGTTTGAGCGTACTCGGAGCGTCACCGACGTAGTTTTCAAGATCTTTCCAATACTTACGTTCGGAAGTGAACTGATCGCAAGCCACCACCGACCATTTGGAAAAATCGCAATCTGCGGGCACTAAAATATCTGTTTTTCTTATAGTTTTCATTTGAACCTACCGTTTCTGCGTTTGCCGATACGACGATTTGCGTGAGCCTCTCTGAGCGCTATAGCCGTCGGAGAAATGCCGTACGCTTCCTCGATCTCGTCTTTGAGTTTATCCATAGTCATATAACGCTTGATCTCACCGTGTTTTACAACGGAAATAATGCCCGTCTCTTCGCTTACGACGATGGAAAGCACGTCGGTATCTTCCGTGATGCCGATTGCGGCACGGTGACGAGTGCCCATCTCTTTGTTGACGTTGCGTTGCGTGAGAGTCAAAAAGCAACCCGCCGCGATAATCTTATTGCCGCGCACTATAACCGCACCGTCGTGAAGAGGCGCTTTGGTGTTGAATATACTCTCAAACAAAGGTGCGGACAACGTTGCGTTGAGGCGCGTACCCGTATCGAGAATATTGTCGTGGATATCCCCTGCAGTATCTATAATGATGATTGCGCCGACGTCGTTTTTTGCCATATCTTGGCAGGCCGTCAAAATCTCCGCCGTTGCGTCACGCAGTTCGTCGTCGCTGTTGTGAGTCTCGAAGCCCTTGGAAGTGGAAACCTTTTGAAAGAGGTTTTTCAAATCGTTTTGATAGACCACGCACGCCGCGACTATATCGAAAATCACGACGAAGTGCATCACGTATTTGGCAATGGCGAGTTTTCCGCCCAACAATTCGGACAGTACGTTGACAAGGATGTCAAGCACCGCGCCGAGAATGAGCAAGAAGAACACCTTCATATTGCGCTTGTAAATAAAGAAACTGAGCATAATCGCAAATACGGTTATAAGCACCACCATATCGATGATGAAATACAAGTCAACCCCGTTTGCATACTTTGCGAAATCAAATGTCATATATTCCTCACTGCGGGCGTTTTGCCCTATTTTCTTTGGTATTAAATGTCGAACTCGTCAAAGACGTGATCATCGTCGTCTTTTTTGTCGGTGTGTTGCTTTTCAAACTCCTCGAAAGTGGAGTCCACGTCGTCGCGACGAGTATAAGGAGCACCGGCTCTTGCGCCCGGGTGTTTTGCAAAGAACGCCTCTCTCGTGTCCCCGTCTTGATATTCCGACGCGTTCTTTTTCATAAGCGAAGCTATCACGATATCCGCAATAAGATACGCAATGTAAATGACGATTGCGCTTATGCTGGAATACACTTGAATAGTGGACGTAAGCGCGTTAACGGAATATCCCATTTGACGCAAATACTCTATGAGTGCCTTTGAGTATTCACCGCCCGAACCGAGAAATACTATCGTGAAGTTGTTGCTGAATACGATAAGTCCGAGCACCACGAAAAACGCCACCGACATAACGGTGAAGCTGTTGCGTTTTTCCACAACGTTGAACTTGTAATGCTTTGCCATAAGGAAGAACATAAGAAGCATCGCACCGGGCAAAAGCAATACGTCGAGCACGGTTGCCGTGACGATATGCATATTGGCGGACAAAATGGAGAACGCGTCGATAAGGCCCGCAACCGCTCTCTCCCCCGCCACGAACGTCATAACGATATAACAAAAATCCGTACGAGAAACGTAATTGGAGTGTCTTCTTGCCGTGATATAGTACAAGATGAGCGAGAATACGAAAGTCTCGACCGCGGGGATAACGCCGTAACTGAAAATCATAATGAACACGTCCGCAACGATTTGCGTTCTCGACGCCTCACTGATAAGGACGTTGATATCCTGATAGATACCGTAGACGTTTCTGATATAATTGGCAAAGATAAGTCCGAGCCAAATCCATACGTAATATTTTCTATCGATTTTGTTTTGCATAAGCCACCTAAATATTGAGCAATTGAAGTATTGCCTCGTGAATTGCGCTCACGTCCGAGCGTTTTCCGCTGAGCACGTCGTATTGGAGCGAGTGCAAATAGTCTACGCACTTTTTGAGGCGCATTTGCGAGTAATTGGAAGATACCTTGCGCAAGAAGTACACCGCACCGCTCTTCATACCGAGGAGTTTTGCCACTTCTTCGTTGGGCAAATTCTTGTTGAGTTCGGCGTGCAACATATTGCGGTACTTGTCATAAAGTCTATTGATAATAGTCACGCCTCTGATACCGTTTTTGAAAAACACGTCCAGCGCTTCGAGAGCCTTGTTTGCGTTCTTTTCGCTCACCGCGTTTGCGAGTTCGTATATCTGAAAGTCGATATTCGCACTCACCATTTCCTCAACGGCGCGCTTGGTTATAACGTCGTCGCAATACGCTTTGAGTTTGACCATCTCGGTTGCGATACGCGACATGTTGCCTTGCGTACGCGTGATAAGCTCTATCTCCGCGTCTTTGTCGATTTTGCGAGCGGGTGCGCAAAATGCAATCTCTTCAATCTCTTCTGCGAGTTCGCCATCGTCAAGACGGGAGCAATCCACCGCTTTCGCTTTCTTGTTTTTGAGCGTTTTGGCAACTTCGTCGTCGCAATCCACCACAAGCACCGATGTCTCCGACGGGGATGCAAGATACTTCTCGTAAGCGTCCTTGCTTGCTCCCGATATTGCGCTGTCGAGTGTAAGCACCACCACTTTGCGCTCGTCAAACATAGGAAAGGTATACAGTGCGTCTATTGCCGAAGACACGCCGTCGTCGCCCGACGCCGTCGAGAGATTGAAGTCTGCATATTCGGGATCTACAATGTTTTTGAGAGCCTTGATTGCGGAAGATTTGAGATAATCGTCGTCACCACACACGATATATGCGGAAGCAAGATCTTCGTTTCCTTGCAAAGCCTCTTTTATATGTTGCTTAAATTCGCCGTATTTCATTGCACGCACTCGCGCCCGTAAGCGCGTATTATCCTATGATAAGTTACACTATATCATAACATTAAACCTTTATTTTGTAAAGAGACAAACCGCAACAAAAAAAACGCGGTCCGTATACGGGCCACGCCTTTATTTTTATTGAACGCAATAATTTTGCAAATATCGGTCACAGTACTTTGTTCAGAAACTCTTTGAGTCGATCGCACTTGGGGTTTGCAAAGAATTCCTCGGGCGGTGCTTCTTCCAAAATCTTCCCTTGCGCCATAAACAGTATTCTCGTGCCCACCTCTTTTGCAAACGCCATCTCGTGAGTTACGATAACCATCGTCATACCATCGTTTGCCACTTGTTTTATAAGGTCGAGCACCTCTCCCACCATCTCGGGATCGAGCGCGCTCGTCGGCTCGTCAAAAAGCATAACTTTCGGGTTCATCGCAAGCGCGCGAGCAATCGCAACACGTTGCTTTTGTCCACCGCTCAAAGTCGAGGGATATACGTCGGCTTTGCTTTCAAGACCTATGCGTTTCAAAAGTTCGTCCGCCCTTTCGTTTGCCTTTTCGATTATCTCTTTTTTAGATGTGTATTCAAGCGGTTGAACGCACTTTTGCTCGGCGTGTACGGAGTGCGAAATTTTGCGCTCCACGTTTTCTATTTTCTCGGTGAGATCAAGCTTTTGTTTTGTGAGTTTCGGGTCGTAAGTAGCGTAAGATTTTCCGCTTATCTCTTTTATGACCTTGGTCTCTTCCCACGCACAAACGATAGGTTTAAGTTCTTCTTTTAGCTCTTCAAGTTGCTTTTGGAGCAAAACTATCTTTTTGTCCACCTTTTCGTTGTGCTTTTTTCCGCACCTTTCAAACCACTTGTTGTATATAGGCACGAAGGCGTTTTTGCGCTTGGTTTTTCGCATGTTTTTTATGCCTATTTGCACGGGCGCAAGGGTTATGTTTTTCTTCACCGTCATATTGTTGAATAGGTTGAACTGTTGAAAAACCATACCCATTTTTTCGCGTTGTTCGTTGATGTCCACTTTGAGGTCGGCAAGGTCCACGCCGTCAAACATAATCTTGCCCGCCGTGGGATCTTCGAGACAATTAAGGCAACGCAAAAACGTCGATTTTCCGCCGCCGCTCGGACCTACTATAACTACGCGTTCGCCCTCTTCTATCGTCTCGGTGATGTCGTCAAGAACAAGCAAATCGCCAAATTTCTTCGTAAGATTTATAGCACTCAACATACCTTTACGCCTCCACGATATAGTCTTTTTTCTTTCCGCGCACTTGGATACGCTTGTAATTGCGGTCGGTCTTTGCCATTTGCTTTTCAATGAGTTTGAGTATTCCTGTAAGCCCCATAACTATCACGAGGTACATAATCGCGGCAATAAGCAACGGGAAGAGATAATCGAACGTCCTCGATTGGATAAGCCCGGGCACTTTGCCGAGGTCGAGAATACCGACGTATCCGACGATTGCAGTCTCTTTGACGAGGGTTATAAACTCGTTGAAAAGCGGAGGCATAACGTTGCGCACCGCTTGCGGAGTAACCACTCTTAAAAGCGTTTGTCCCGTAGACAAACCAAGCGATCTACCCGCTTCCATTTGACCGTAATCGACGCTCTCGAAGCCCGCCCTTACTATCTCGGCAACGTATGCGCCCGAGTTGAGACCGAATGTCAGCGCACCGATAAGTATGCCGTTATCGGAGGAAGCAAGCACCACGAAGTACATTATGAAAAGTTGCAAAACGACCGGCGTTCCGCGGATTATCATTATGTACGTTTTGGCAACGAGGGACAGCACTTTGAGCTTGCCCGTCTTTTTGTTGACGTAGACTATCATTGCCAAAGTAACGCCGATTGCCACACCTATAAGTGTGGCAAGGAGTGCAATCAAAAGAGTGTTGCCCAATCCTTTGAAATACAGTTTGTATCTGTCGTCGTATATAAAAGCCTTATATAGACGCTCCGCTATCGTAGCCGACAAAACGTTATTCATTTCAGCATCAACTCCGCAGGAATATTGTCCATAAGTATTGCGTCGATACGTCCGTTTTTGAGGTCTTGAAGTGCAAGCGCATACGCCTTGTATTGCTTCACTTCCGCGCCTTCTGCCTTTACGACGACGGTGGTTGCGACCTTGTCGCCGTTTACAATCTCGTACGTATATCCACCGCCGATTGCCTCGCTGATGATGATGTCACCGCTCGTGCCCTCTTGCACGCCCACTTTCTTGCCCGCAAGGTCTTTTACGCTCTTGTATTGTCCGTCTTTGGACACGACTACGAGCGTCGAATATGCATAAACGTGACTGAAATCGACCACCTCTTTGCGCTCATCGGTAATAGACATACCTGCCGCACCCACAGCGTCGCCGGTGGCAGTCGATACGTTGGTTGCAATCACGTCAAACGCAACGTCCTTGACTTCAATCTTTTTGCCCGTATTGACCGCAACTTGAGACATAATGGCAATATCTAAACCCACGACGTTTCCGCCGTATACGAACTCGTAAGGAGCAAAGCCCGACTCTGTGTACACTGCAATCGTTTGCGTTGCGCCTTTAAAGTCCCAACTCGTTTGAAGTCCCTCGGGAGCAACAGCCTTCGGACCGCCGTTTTCCTCGTCGGCAAGAGCGGAATAATACTCGATGTATTGCGAGATTTTGCCGTTTGCCGTCCAGTCGTCAACGACTTTGTTGATTGCGTCCATAAGTGCGGTATTGCCTTTCGTTACGGCAATTCCGAAGTCCTCTTTGATTAGGTCGGCGGCGTTAACTGCCACGAGATTTATATCTTTGTCGTTGCATGCTACGAGTGCGAAACACGCCGTGATTATCGTTGCGACAACCGCAAGAACGATGATTGTTTTTACTGATTTTTTCATATCGTATATCCTAAAAATTTTCCTTTTTTCGTATTGCTTACATATAATCTGTCTCTTATACACATCT
>URUQ01000050.1 GCA_900551145.1 uncultured Eubacteriales bacterium | reverse complement strand
TTGCGCAAAGCGCAAATATCACTGCACCGTAGGTGCAATATCACTGCAACAAAGTTGCAATATCACTAGACGAAGATAAAAAATAAGGCACGCTTTGTGCCTTATTTTTTATCTTCGTCTAACAATTTTCGCTTCTCTTCTTCGGTTAAATCGTCGAGTGAAACGCTTTTCTTGTTCTTCTCTGTTTCAAGTGCGACTTTGTCTCTCACAAATCCCGCCACGATAAGTCCGAACACTATGCAAAGCGGTATCACCACCAGCACCACGTATCCGTACCAATGGGACAAAAATTGTCTCAGCCCTCCCACGAAAACGCTCTTTTTGACATATTTTGCCTTGACGTTTTCAGGCTTCAGTTGCCACTCGTCCGTTTTGGTTTTTCCGTCGTAGAGTTTGTCTCCGGCGGTTTTGATATAGTCTATCGTGCCGTCGTCGTTGCGTACGATTTCAACTATCCTATGCGTCTCGTTATATCCTTTGAGAGGTCCGCTCGGAGCGGTGAAAGTAATTATATCCCCCTCTTGCAAAGCGTTTACGTTGTCAACCTCTTTGCATAGGATAACTTCACCCTTTTCAATCGTTCCGCTCATACTGTCGGACAGCACGTCGTACATATAGTATCCGAAGATTTTGCTCTCTCCGCCTGTCTTTTGTTGCACGAGCATAACGGCAACCGTAACCACCAAAAATACGAATATCAAAGCAACAACTGCCGTTGATACGACGTTGTATATCTTCTTTGCTTTGCTTATATTCTTTTTAGTCTCGGTTTTGCTCGTTTTCATCGTAAAATTGCCAATGCCACGTTATTTTGACCAATTGTGACGTGATTTTTCTTTTTTATAGCGTTCGTGCGCACCGTCGGTGCGCACGTTTTTTTACTCTTCGTCATCGCGGTTTTCAGGCTTTGCACTTATATCGAATGTGTCACCGAACGGGTCTACTATTCCGCTCCCCGACTTGAATTTGATACCGCCGACGGAAACTTTGTCCTCGTCGATTGCGTCAAAACGGCGCTCTTTCCCGCTCGGCAAAGTGTATTTTTGGTTGAGAGTCGTAGCACTCAACGCCCATGGGTCTTTCTTCTCTTTTTTCTTTCTCGGTGCTTTGGATTTTTGTTCGGTTTCAACCGCTTTTTGCTCCGCTTCGACGCTCGGTTTCGCCTCGTTTTCAACACCCGTTTGAGCACTGTCGCTTTGAGTAGTTTTCGACTCTTTGGCAACTATGAATTTTTCCTCTTCAACGGCTTCTTCTTTCGTCTCCTCCGTCTTGGGTTTACGAGTGTATTTTCTCTTAGGTTTTTGCTCGGTTTTCTCACCGTCGAGCTTGCCGAGGTTGGCGTTTCCGCCCCACAAAACGGGCTTGGTTTCGACTTTGAAATTTATTCCCATACCGTCGGTATTCTCAATTCTACCGCCGATATTTATGCGCATTTCGGACACGGGTTTCACCGTCTCTTCTTGCTCGATTTCTTGATTATTTTCAAGCAAATTTTCACCGACGTGTACCGTGTCATTGACGGTGCTTTCTTCGCTGTTTAGTACGTTTTCAGCGGTTGTCTCGTCGCTCGTTTCACTCTCTTGCACTTTTGCCTTACGGGTATATTTTCTCTTGGGCTTTTGCTCGGCTTTTTCGGTTTCAAGGTTGCCCAGATAGGTGTTTCCGCCCCATAAAACAAGCTTATCGTCTTCCTTGACGTGCACGTCACCCACCGCAACTTTGCTCTCGTCGACCGGCGTGAGATTTATGCGACGTTTTTTAATTCCGTCATCTCCCCACGGGTTGACTTTGGTGTCTTTTGCAAGGCGAATTTTGGGCTTCCTATCCCTATTTTGAGTGCCTCTGTTTCCGTCTTGAACGTCGGCGTTTTCAGCCTCGTTTTGCACAGAATTTTGCGCAATTTGAGCGGATTGTTTTGCAATGGAAAAGTCCCTCTTTTTGCGTACTCTGGACACGAGAGGCACATCGTTTTCGAGTGGCATAATCGCATCGATTTTGTCAAGATGTTCGTCGATTTTGGCGTCTCTTTCCGCCTTCTTGGCGCGCGTTTGCTCCATCTCGTCGATTGCTTTGTTGATAGCCTCTGTGTTTTTATCTTCGAGTTCGAGATTTTCCTTTTTATCGACTTTGATAGCTTCTTTGCGTTTTCTCGCTTCTTCTTCGCTCTTTTCTCTTGCGATTTTGGCTTTTTGATAGCTGAACGGGTCCATTCCGAGTGCGGAATCGTCGATATTGGCACCATTCTTTTCAAGTTCTTCACGTTGCTTTTTGAACGCGGCGGCACGCTTTTCGATATCCTCTCTGCGACGGCGGATACGTTCTTGTCTGTCTCTCTCTTCAAGTTCTTCTTGCTTGATACGACGATAAGACGTAAGGCAACGATCGATTGCGTCCTTGACCTTGATGATTTCTTCTTGCTTGATTTTGTCGTCGTCGGGACGCTTGAAAATCTTGCGCACTTCAAAGAGGTGTTGATCGAATTTTTCCGCATCGGGTTCGAGGTCGACCTCTTCTTGGTCGGCTTTTGGCGGCATTTCCTTGAAACGTTCCACTTCGACGGGGCGTTCAACAACCACTTCTTTTTCTATTTCTTGCGGTTTTTCAACCTCTTTTTCTATCTCTTCTTGCTCGATTTCCGGCTCTTTTTCTTCGGGTTCGGGCGGAATTTCCTTGTCGGCGTCCTCTTCTTCTTGGGGCTTCACCTCTTCGATATTCTCTTGCTCGTCCTCGTTTTCTTCCTTATTGTCGAGTTTTTGAGCGTATTCGTCACGGTCGATTTCGTCTTTTTGGAAGTCCATTTGACCGACGCGCATAAAGTCGGCAAACTCCTTGTCCTCCATATCGAAATCCGTCTCGCATTGGTCGTACAAGCTCTCAAACACCATTGTGTTGAGCGTTATCATACTGCGAAGACGTTTTGCACTGTCGTCCTCGATGTCGTACTCTTCCACCTCGTCGGACGTTGAAAAACCGGCCGTTGCCTGATATGTTTCGACGAATTGCCACAAAGTCAACGCTTTTTTGAAGTTGGGTTCTTTCAAAATGACGTTGGTACGCATAATCGGCGGTCTTACGGGCGCGGAATTGCGCATGGATTTTGCAAAAGACGAGGACAAAAAGTCCGTGATAATGCGGTCGATCTTTGCAACACGCTCGATTTTGGTGAGCGTATCCGGATCGAGTCGCATAACCTCGTCGAAACTGAGTTGAGCAAAATATTCCGTACGATAAGTAATCTTTTTGCTTGGCAAATTGAAACGGGACTCTATATCGAGTTCCAAAACGTCTTGCGTTGCAGACGCCTTTTTGATCTTGTCGTAACGCATCGTAACGAAGTCTTTAAGCTTCAACAAAAGCGTGTAAATAAAGCGGTTTTCGTAAATCTCAAAGGACTCTTCTTTTGTGATATTGAGGATTTTGGACGGTGTGACGTCACCCGTCTTTTCGTCCACCTTGGAGATCATGTTGGTGTGCTGCGCAAGGTATTTAACGGACTCCGTAGAAATACTTCTTGCAAGCGAAACGTCCACGATATCCTCTTCTTGCACGATAAATTTACGAGGATTACGGACGATGGTGTCGAGGTTTGGCAAAACACTCTCTATGGTGTCGATCCAGTCAATGGATATGTCTTGAATAAGGCGTTTTTTTGCCAATTTAAACACGGAAGACCCCTTCTCGACACGTTTTTTGAATTGCTCATAAAAGCTCTCCTTGTCGAGAACGGAAACAATCTTATCTGCGTACGTTTTGTACACTTCTCTTGTGATTTTGTTGTCTTCCATATTTACTGTTTTACACTATTTTTTTTGTTGCAATACTGTATGTTGCAACTCATTAATGCAACTTTCCCCCTTCCTCAGGTGTTTCCCCTATTCTGTTCCCCCTCCACACTTCGTTTGAGGGAACCCACGGAACTGCTCCGCAGGGGGCAACACTCGGTCTTCGGATAGATAAATATCGTGCACTCATTATGTCACGCGCTTTGTGCGCCGCTACGCAACAACATGGCGCAGTCGCTTGTACGATACGTCGACCTTGACGCTCGATATGCTCGTCGCCTTGCGACTCGAAGTTACGTCTCCGAATAAGTTTTCATTGCCCTTTCATCTATGATTTAAGCGAGAATATCCGTCCCCGAATAAATATCATCAACGCTATGCTGTGAGTGATATTTAGATGAAGAACGCGAAAAAGCCCCTTGCACGGCAACCCTAATTAACTAATCGTAAATGAGTTGACGGGCAAGGGGCTTTGACAAAGTTATTCGCTAAATAGACTCACAGCATAGCGTTGATTCGAGCGAGGAAGTCGGCATATACTTCCGCATTGTTGATCTCGTTCAAAATCTCGTGTCTTGCATCGGGATAAAGTTTGATTGAGAGGTCTTTTACGCCGAGGTTCTTGTATTGATCGTAAAGTTTGGTGACGAGTTTGCCGTTTCCGCCGACGGGGTCTTTATCGCCCGAGAAAATCGCGATGGGCTTATTGACGTCGATTTTGGCAAGGTTCTCTTTCTTGTAGCTTTCTTTGAGTCCGCAAAGGAAGAATTTGAAGAACGCAATTGACATAACGCAACCGCATTGCTCGTCGAGGATGTATTTTTTGACTTGCTCTTTATCTCTCGAAAGCCAGGCAAACGGAATTTTGTCCGCTTTGAAGGGCTTGTTGTAGTTGCCGAAAGAGAGTTTGTCGAGGAGTTTGCCCGTCTTTTCACCGCCGAGCGTCTTATATTGCATATTTGCAACCGCCGCGCCCGTGGACAAAATCGGACCTTTCATCATCGCAGAACCGCTGAGCACCACACCGTCGTAGTCCTTGCATTCTTCGATGTAGCGTTGACCGAGCATACTGCCGTAGCTGTGTCCGAGATAAATCACGGGAAGATTGTATCTGTCTTTGAGCATTTTGGTGATTGCACACTCGTCTTGAACGGTGTCGAAATAGATATCGCCCTTATGATAGCCCTTTACGCCTTTTGCGGATTGCTTGGTGCTCGTCATACCGTGAGCACGGTGGTCGTCGGCAAAAACGATAAATCCGTTTTCATTGAGGTAGTTTGCAAAATTGTCGTATCTGCGAGCGTGTTCCGCCATACCGTGTGAGATTTGAACTACGCCTTTTGGTTTTCTCACGTTGTCCCAAAGATAGCATTGCAATATCGTACCGTCGAAACTCTTAAATTTTTCGGTTTTCATATACACCCCTTTTTCGCAAAACTGCGAGTATGATTTCAATATGCATATATTGTAACACGCACGAGCGCGGATTTCAAGATGCAAAATTACGCAACTTTATGCGTTTTTGTTTCATAATATAGACATTATGAGCCAAAATTCAGCGATAAACGGACAATCGGGCAAAACCATAGTTTTCACGGGCGGCGGAACTGGCGGACACATCTATCCCAACCTTGCACTCGTCGGTGAATTTGAAAAGCGCGGATTTACCCCCGTCTATATAGGCAGTGAGGGTGACACTTTGGAAAGAAGACTTGCCAAAAGCCACGGCATAGAGTACCACGGCGTGCCCACCATAAAATTCGTGCGTTCATTATCCCTTTCGGCAATCAAAAACAATCTCAAAATTCCCGTTGCGCTCAAAAAATCGATAGACGAGGCAACGACGCTTTTGAAGCAAATTAAACCCGATTGCGTTTTTTCAAAAGGCGGTTTCGTGTCATTGCCCGTAGTATGTTCGGCAAAAAAACTCGGTATTCCCGTCGTTGCGCACGAAAGCGATTTGACGCTCGGTCTTGCCAACAAAATCGCAATGCAAAAAGGCGCGATTATGCTCAAAGCCAATCCTCACTCCAAGTTCAAAGGCACGTTCGTCGGTATGCCCTTGCGAGAGGAGTTGTTTTGCAAAGACAAAACCAAAGCACTCAAAACTCTCGGTATAAACAATCAGACCAATAAAAAAGTTTTGCTAATTTTGGGCGGTTCGCTCGGTGCGCAAGCAATCAACGACGCCGTAGTAAGCAATATCGACGAGTTGACGAAAAACTATTTCGTCTTGCACGTCTTTGGCAAAAACAAGGCGCAAAAGATATCGCACGATGGCTATAAGTGCTTTGAATACGCCGACGATATATCCGCATTTTACGTCGTGAGCGATATTATCGTATCGAGAGCGGGCGCAACGGCGGTCTTCGAGATATCCGTCCTCAAAAAACGCGCTCTTTTTATCCCGTTACCAAAAGGCGTATCGAGAGGCGATCAAATCTACAACGCCGACCTCGCCAAAGAATACGGCGCACAAATCCTCGTACAAGACGCCGACTTTGCAAAAAAATTTGTCAAAGCAGTTAAAGACACGGCCAAGTCCTCTCCAATGAAAATCATCGCAAACGACGCAAACGGAAAAATTGCGGATATCGTGTGTGATACATTGAGGCGAGGTGAAAAATGCAAAGACAAAAAACCATCGCCAAATGGCTGAGCGTAGTATTGCTCACCACCATAGCAATTGCAAGTTATATTCTTTTAAGCACGATAGGCAAAAACGCTCCGTCGGACAGCGCGGTGGCGGGCGCGGGCAATACGTCTCAAACGGACGTACCCACTCCGCCTATCGTATATTCAACACTTCCGAGGGCTTGCGAAACCGTCAAAGGATTTAGCGTGGCGCACGCGGGCGGTTCGAAACAAGAAGAAGTGGTAGATTATATCGATTTTTGTGGAAAAACTCTCGTGTTTTTCTCGTCGAATTCGGTTGACCGAGACGTGAAAGAGGCAGGGTTATACATAGCGGTATTCGATGGTCAAGCAACACTTGAACGCACCGTGAAAATTGCAGGCAACGGCGCCGAATATCTAACCTCTTCACTAAGCAAAAACGGACTTACCGTGTTTATAAAAAACCAAGATAAAACGGACGTTTTCTTGCTTAACGAGGAAATGATTATAAGCGCAAAAACCGCGATAGACCGCTACGACGATATAATCAACGTAAGCAACGCCAACGGGCTGTATCTTTGCGTAAACGACGAGTGCATGCGTATGGTAAAATTGGACGGCGCGCTCAACCAAACCACCGACAACTTCGGCTATCAAAACGGCAATATAAAAGTAGCAGAAGCGTTTTATATAAACGGCAAAACGCTAATATTCACACAAGTCGCAAATCACGTCAAATTTTTACAATATTCGCAAGACAGAGGGTTTATATGTCAATTTTCACAAGATAAAAGCACTCTATTGCAAATATTGCCTGTGGTAGCAAGTAACGAGCAGACTTTTTTGGCCCTAATAAAATCGCAAAACTCGCTTACCGTAAATTCTTTTGACGCGGACCTTCGCCCCGTACAATCTCACGACCTTCCCTATTCTCAAAAGGCGATTATGCTCGCCACCGATATAGGTATCGAAGTGCTAATAGACGGCAATATTATCCGCTATTGTCCACACCTTGATTTCCTTGCCGAAAGCGAGATTGACAATCCCGAACTCGTGCAAAACGCAACAGAATATCACACCGTGTCGGGGGTGGAAAACTTCTTCATCGCAAAACGCGAAAAAGGCTTTGATTTGTTCAAAAAAACGGGCGATAATCTGACGGTTGTTTTTGAATGTAGTCAAGACGTTTTACCACAAATTCAAGCGATAAAAACCGTAAACAATTCAATGCGTTTTTCTCTGTTTTTCGATTGCGATAATAAGGAAGAGTTTTCGTATATGTGCTTTGGTGATAAGGACGTCTATTATTTGTCGTTGACAACGAGCGAGAGTTGACATATACTAAAAACATAGAAACAGCCTTAAAATCGCACGGTAGTGTCCGTTCGGGTGTGGGTATGCCACCCTTACGTCATTCCGAGCGTCAGCGTGGGAATCTAGGCGTTAGCCGCACACACCAAGCAAGCGATATAGCGAAATTATGGCAGGAGTATCAATCCCCTATGATTGATAGCGTGTATCGGTTGCGCGGTAGTAGTTGCGAGAACAAATGCGGTTTATGACAACAAATATATTTATTGTCATCACCGCGATGCCGTTTGAGCAACGTGCGCCTAACGTTGCTTGTAGACAGGCGGAGCCGTAGAATATAACTCCACGAAAAGTTGTTGTGAGCATCAACTTTCTATCCGAGCAACCGCCGAGCCGTCTCAAAGTTGCGAGACCTTACGCACAAAAGCAATGCTCCGATTGCTTTTGTGTAGGACGTTTGCGCCTAAATATGTGTCAAGTTATCTCGTAGAGATAAGTGACACGTGTTTAGCATTCGGCGCAAGATATGTTATTTATGAAAAAAGAGCAAGCGCAAAACACCCAACCTTATTCCAATATGAAAGCACGCCGAGTCGTGCTCGTCTTGGGTTTCGTAATGACGATTATAAGTTTCGTCGTTGCCATTTACGCTTCGCTTGCGTTGTTCTTCCCCGCTTTGTGCGTCCCAAAGGACGTGCTCCCCTTCAAGAGCATAACGACACTTTACGTCGTTAGTATGTCTTGTTCTTTCCTCGGCATAGTGTTTGCCGTCGCGGGTGCAAACACGCAAAAAGCAATCGCAAGATTGTCCTTCTTCTTCGGCACGGTAGCCTTCATCGGTTCTGCGGGATTTTTGGTTGTCCTTCTTCTCGTCAATTTCTTCCCCTTCCAAGCCATCGGCAATCTACTATCATAGTACTTACTTATAAACGGAATGTGCTTATTCGGAGCGTGGAGGCGCAAGGCGCCGACCGCATCGAGCGCCAAGCTTGACGGACAGTACAAGCGACTGCGCCGTGTTGTTGCGTAGCCGGCGCACAAAGCGCAGTGGCA
>URUQ01000049.1 GCA_900551145.1 uncultured Eubacteriales bacterium | reverse complement strand
GCTTGTACTATCCGTCAAGTTCGGCGCTCGATACGGTCGGCGCCTTGCGCCTCCAACTTCGAATAGGCACATTCCGTTAATAAGTACGCCACATACAAATACATACTCTATAAAAAACGCGATAAATCGATGAAGAACAAGAAAGAGCCACTTGGACAGACAGCCTAACGTACATAAGCGTACGTGACTGGATGGACAAGTGGCTCTGCCGAAGTTATTCGCGATTTAGCGCGTTTTTACTTGCAGTTTTTGCAATCGGACACGCTACTACTTTTCGCGCGAGATTTCGTCGTCTTCTCTGCTTTCGGTTCGCCGCAATGGCAACCTTCGGATTTCTTGGTTTGTTTGCCGGTTGAATTTGTTTTTGCCATAAATATCTCCTTTTATTTTGAGGCGTTGCGCCTCGAGTTATCCGTTTGAGCGGATTTGATTATAGTATGGCAAAAAGCGTGTGCTTATATACCTTGCGCAATCAAAAAAATGTGGTATAATATGGATATGGTCAATATAGGAAACAGTTGGGACGAAATGCTGAAAGAAGATTTTGAGAGCGAAAGTTATCAAAATCTACGCAAATTTTTGGCGCAAGAGTATCGTGCGCATACGGTTTACCCCGATATGCACGACATTTTCAATGCACTCAAAGCAACGCCCTACGAGGCAGTGAAAGCGGTGATTTTGGGTCAAGACCCCTATCACGGTGAAGGACAAGCTCACGGTATGTGTTTTTCCGTAAAGCCCAACGTACCCGCTCCGCCATCGCTTGTCAACATCTTCAAGGAAATCGAGAACGACGTCGGCGTCAAAAACACGTCCCCCTATCTCGTCAATTGGGCAAAGCAAGGCGTTTTGCTTCTCAACACCGTGCTCACCGTGCGCGAAGGTCAACCCAACTCGCATAGAGGTATGGGCTGGGAAGTGCTAACCGATAGCATAATAAAAAAGCTCAACGCGCGCAAAGAACCTATCGTGTTTATGCTTTGGGGCGCAAACGCACGCTCCAAAAAGGCGTTGATAACCAATCCGCAACACTTGATTTTGGAATGCCCACACCCCTCCCCCTTGTCGGCATACGCAGGATTTTTCGGATGCAGGCACTTTTCCAAGTGCAACGACTTCCTTGTAAAACACGGACAAACGCCCATCGATTGGCGCACTGACGTACAGTAAGGATATAAGAGGTATAATATGGATATCGCAAGAATAAACGAATTGGCAAAGAAGGCAAAAACCGTCGGACTCACCGACGATGAAAAAGCCGAACAAGCAAAACTCCGCAAGGAATATATCCAAAGCGTAGTGGGAGATTTGCGCTCGCAACTTGACAACACGTACGTGCTTGACAGGGACGAAAACAAAGTCAAACTCACCGACTACAACAAAAATAACCAGCCCCCGACGGATAAATAACTTGATAATTGTCCGCACACGGATTATAATAAAAGCTCAGTCAAACATTAGAGGAAAAACAATGGATAGATTTTACACCGTTGACATCAAAGGCTACAAAGCCGATTTGCCTATACTTCCGCTCCCCAACGGGATTAGCATTTGCTTTTTCAACTTGCACGGCAATCAAGAGATGACCGAGCATTGCGGAAAGGAACTTGCCAAACTTCTCCACGGTTGCGACATCGTGCTCACCGCGGAGTCCAAAGGTTTGCAACTCTCGCACGTCATCGCGCGCGAACTCGGACAAAAATATTATGCCGTATGTCGCAAGTCCAAAAAACTTTATATGCAAGACGGCATCGAAACGAGCGTGAAGTCTATCACCACGGGAGGCACTCAAACGCTTTATTTGTCCAAGCACGACGCGGACCTTCTCAAAGGCAAGAAAGTGGCAATCGTAGACGACGTGGTGTCCACGGGCGGTAGCCTCAAAGGACTTGAACAAATAGTCAATCTCGCAGGCGGAACTGTCTACAAAAAAGCATTCGTCCTTGCAGAGGGCGACGCGGCAGACCGCGACGATATAGTGTATCTTGCAAAGATACCTATTATCACGGACTAATCGATATTGATTGAAATCGGCATTTTATAATGCCGATTTGCATTGATAAACGCTTTATTGCGAAAGAATCGCACGATTTGATTTATGCTTGAACTATTGATGCCGGCAGGCAATCTCAAAAAACTCAAAACTGCTTTCCACTTCGGTGCGGACGCCGTGTATATAGGCGGAAAACAGTTTTCTTTGCGTGCCTTTGCGGACAACTTCTCCGAAGAAGAAATGATAGAAGGCATAAATTTTGCGCATGCGCTCGGCAAAAAAGTATACGTCACAGTCAACATATTTGCCAAAAACTCCGACCTCGAAAATGCAAAGGAATACTTTGAGTTTTTGCAAAAAGTCAAAGCGGACGCAGTGCTTATAAGCGATATAGGTCTCGTGACGCTTTGCAAAGAAGTTGCTCCCGACCTCACTATTCACCTCTCCACGCAAGCCAACACCACCAACGTTCTTGCCGTCAAATTTTGGCAAAGTATGGGCGTAAAACGTGTGGTGCTTGCACGCGAACTCGGCTATGACGAAATACTTTCCATTCACAACGCAGTGCCCGATATGGAACTCGAGGCATTCGTGCACGGCGCAATGTGTATGAGTTATAGCGGGCGTTGTCTCCTCTCGTCTTATTTTAGCAATCGCAGTGCCAACCGCGGAGCGTGCATACAACCTTGCCGTTGGGGATATCGCATAACGGAGACGGAACGGCACGAGGGCAAACCTCTCGATATCGAGCAAGACGAGAGAGGCACGTACTTTATGAACAGTCGCGATTTGCGCCTTTTAAGCCACATCCCCGAAATTGCACAATCCGGCATCGTTTCACTCAAAGTGGAAGGACGTATGAAGAGCGAATTTTACGTCGCTACGGTGGCGTGCGCCTATCGCAAGGCAATCGACGAATATTTGTCCACGGGACGTATCGACGACGTAGACGCGCTCGAAGCACGACTCGAAACGGTTGCACACCGCACCTACACCGACGCGTATTTTGACGGAGACAACCTCAACACGGTATGTATTGACGAGGGACAATCCCAAGAAAAATATATCTTCACTGCGGTCGTTCTCGACTACTCGGACGGCGTTGCGACCGTGGAAATGCGCAACCGCTTCAAAACGGGTGACGTCCTACGTATACTCTCCCCAGACGAGAACGTAGACGACAGGCTTTTCACCGTGGATGAGATAACCCACACTCAAACGAACGAAAAAACGGACGATGCCAAACTCGTGCAACACACCTACTCTTTTGCTTGCCCCTACGCCGTTCAAAAGGGTGATTTATTGCTTAAAGACATGGACAGTCGTAACTCCTCTAAATAGAATTACCCCCTCTTTCCGGACACGCCGGCATTTCTCCCACCACTCGTATAATGGCATTTCTCTGCAATATTATCCGTCGCTCGTGGGGGAGACATTTGGCACGCGCATAGAAAGGGACATTTCTCTCATTATGCCACTTCGCCTGCGTGGCGGCTACGCAACAACATGCCACGCATTCTCGTACTAATCGATGAGCTTGGCGCAAAGACGCTCGCCGCCTTGCGGCTCGAAGATCTGAATAAGCACATTTCGCTTATAAGAGTGTTTCTAATATATAATATAAATGTGTAATATAACTTATAAAAAACAATAAAAAAGCACGCTTTCTTGCGTGCTTTTTATTATTGGTTTTTTGCTCTTACACGATTACGCCTTTGCCGTCGTATCTACCGCTACGGGCGCATCGGCGTTTTCGGGCGTTTCGTCCGTGCCGAGTTCCTTTGCGAGCATAATGCGTTCGCGAGAATCGTCCGTTCTCTTGCGGGTCTTTTCACCCATATCACGGCATACACCTGCGGCTATGATGAGCACCACGCCGACTGCACCGAGAGTGCAGAACCAGTTGCGCAAAGACACGACGTTGATAACCGCCATAAGCAAGTTGTCGCTGTCAACCCACGTTGCTTGCATATAGCCGAGCATACCGTAAGGAGCGTTCATTGAGAAGAGGTTGATTTCGAGTTGGTCGCTATCGTTGAGGCAAAGGCCGATTTGAAGCGCAGAGCCTTGCGTTGCCGCAGCGATGACGTCTGCAAGGTCTTCTTGCACGAGACCTCCGACTGCTTTTACTGCGCCGAGTTGGTCGAGAACGCCGATAACCAAGCTTACGATATCGTTGTCGAGAGAAGCGATTGCCATCGGATCACCGAGCATATCGAGGACGAGCCAGTTGATGGGGCGTCTGGTATAGCCGTTTTCGTACATAATCCAACCGTCTTCGTTGTAGCCGTATCTGACCTTGACTTCTTTGTTGTTTTGGTCGACTATCGTACCCTCGTAATCGAACGTACCGCCGTTTGCGACGTATTTGTCAACCATCGCCTTGTCGTACAATTGATAGAGGAAGTTGCCGTTTTCACCATAGATGGTCTTTCCGCTTCCGTCAGTGCCTTCGTAACCGGGTTGCGAATAACTCCAACCCTTATTGAGGATAAGGCGCAACACTACGGGGATAGTCATACGGCCGTTGACCTGTGCATAAAGAAGGAGCGGGTCGTCAAACGTAAGATAACCGTCTTGGTTGAAACTGTTGTAGTTGTCGATAAACAACTTCTTCACGCGCGGATTGTTGAAGCCTTCTTTGAGCAAGCCTTCGAAGCCGCCTTTCGACGTGTTGAAGTATTTGTAGATATAGTCGGTGATTGCAAGACCGAGAGCACGTCTTTCAACGCTGTTGTTGAAAGCGTAATCGTAGTCGTTGAGGATATCGTACTTGTAGATAAAGTCGAAAAGTTCGATCTTGGTCGGGTTCTCTTTTCTGAGGTTTTCGATTGCCTTGTCTATGGTTTCGATATCGAGATAGTTGTCGTACCACTCTGCAAATC
Organism: uncultured Eubacteriales bacterium; assembly: GCA_900551145.1. Lineage (GTDB taxonomy): Bacteria > Bacillota > Clostridia > Christensenellales > CAG-917 > CAG-475. The sequence continues at coordinate 3,903 of URUQ01000049.1, read as the reverse complement.
TTTCCGCAATGTACTCGTTGTCGTATTCGAGGCCGGTGCGTTTTGCAAGAGTTTTGTACGAGAAGTCACCGTTTTCTTTGATCTTGACTTCGCCCGTGTCTGCGTCCACCTCGAACTCGTTGAGGTTGCCGTTGAGCACGTTGTAGGTGAAGAAGTCTCTTTCGAGTTTTGCATTCTTCTCTGCTTGCGATTCACCATTGTAATACAAATCCTCGCAGAAGAGCGTGTTTTGCGTTGCTTTTGAGATGACGTCGGGGAAAATATACGTGAGGATAAGTCCGAACACACAAGTGAGACACACGAACGCAATGAGCGTGCGCACCGTTTGTGAACGGATGCTCCTCTTGGATTTTTTTCTCGTCACGACAAGCGTAATCGTCATAAAGATCACGCCGAAGAGCCCCGCGATAATCACGCCGACGAACGGCCAGAAAGAGTAGTACGGCATAAGATTGTAGCACTTTATGCCGAGAACGAGCGATATCAGGAATATGGGCAAGTATGCAAGCACGTAAAGCACCACCGATGCCACCGTGTACACAACGGACGTTCTTGATTGGTCGTTTTTGGTGCGTTTGCTTATCGGGAATGCTTTTTTGACCTTGACGTCTGCGACTTCTTCACTGTTTTGTTGCGTATCGACGACTTCGTCTTGGACGACGCCGTTCATTTCGTTGACTGCATTATAATTGTCGCTCATATTATTCTACCTCCTTTTGCGTATTTTTTTCCGCAGGTAAGGCGGTATCCTCCGTAGAGAGGGGATCTATGGCATTTGCCGTATCTGCGTCTTGCACGGCGTTTTCGTCTTGCAAAACGTTTTTACCTTTCTTTTTATTGCGTTTTTTGCGTTCTTCGACGACGGCAGTGCCGCTCGCGTATTCACGCTCTTTTTCCGCGCATACGAAGCTGAGGAAGTAGAAGAACACCACGAGTCCCGTAAAGAACATAATCATGTCTCTGAGCGAGAAAAGCGGATACATATTCGGCTTGTAGGAGAGGTCAACCTTGACTTGTCTTACGGAGTTGAGGTCGGTAAGACCGAGTGCGGAGGGATAAGTTCCCGTGCCGAGCGTGTCGCCCACGAGAACGGAACCGATCATTTTGCCGTAAGTTTGCGCTTCGTATTGTGCTTTGTAGAATTTCTTTACCGCTGCTTCCACTTCGCCCATTTCGGGATCGATAAATTCCCAGAACGGCTTGATGAGCGGAGATTGATAGGAGTACAACCCTTGAAGCACGTTCACGAGGATTGCGGTTATATCGATGACGGGTTGATAATACGCCGAACCGTCTGCTCTCTTTGCCTCTTTGAAGAGCGGAATTTCAATACCGCTGATGCTGAGGCCTTTGACTGTTTCGCCGTTGACGGTGAGATCTTTAAGCACGAGACCGCCGACAAGTTTGCCGATGGTGTTTTGCACGAGAATGTTGTAAAGATCGATGCCGAACGTATTGAGTACGCCGTCAAGAGCAGTGTTGAGGAATTGAGAGAGATGATCGAGGTCAAACGCATAATCGTCTTCACCGAGAAGCGTGTTGTCAAAGTCGATGTCGAGCAACACGTCGCCGCCCTCCGTTGCTTTGGCAGGGTTAGTACCCATATTGCCTGCTTCGTCGGATCTTACGAGAGCAAGATAGAGGTGATCTTTCTTTTGTCCGAAGATTTCACCCTTGTAAATAAGCACGAGACTTGCGTTTTTCAATTCGTAGCTGGCGTCAACTCCGACCAAGGATTTGATAAGTCCGCCGAGCGTGGTGCTGCCGACAGCGCTATTCATATCCGCGCCCATATCTTTGAGACTCCAACCTTTTTCGAGTTTTTCGAGGATAGGAGCAATGATATTTGCAATAGTCGTTTGTTTGCCGTCGAAGTTGATGGAGATACTGTTGATAAGCGGTATCTTTTCGCCTAATTTCTTGACGATTTCGCTTGCGCCGTAATCACCGCTTGCGTTCTTATCGAGCAACAAATCGAAGAGCTGGTTGTCGCCGAGCAATGCGCCCACTTGCGCAACGAGATAATCGAGTCTGCCGTGCGTCAAAGAGAATCTGTCGGTAAAGTAGACTTCTTGCTCGTAGTACGCCGTCTCGCGTGCGCTTGCTTCCGTGGTATAGTACGCGTCGCGTGCGTCGATTGCGTTTTGGATAATCATCGCGACTTCGTCTTTATAATCGTCGGACGTTACGAGAGCTTGCGACTCATAATAGTCTTCGAGAATCTCGAGGACGTTGTAAAGGCTGAATACCCAGCCGTCGGAGAACAATCCGTTGGGATTGTAAATGCCGGTGCCGAAGTCGCCTTCCGTGGTATTGACGCCGCTCACCGTTCCGCCTGCCGCGCCTTCGGGAAGTTCTTTGCCGTTTTCGTCAACATACACGGTGCCGACGGGCATCAAATCTTTGGAATACCAAACGTAGACGAATTGGTCGTTTTTCTTCTTATCGGGAGTTACCGTGACCCATTTGTCTTTTTTGGGATCGTATTGAACGGTTTTGTAGCCTTTCTCCTTATACCAATAGTTGGAGTAAGTCACGCCGTTGATGACAAGCTTGCCGTCGATAGGTTTAAGTTCTACGATTTGATTTCTTTCGACGTCGGTGATAAGACCGTCACCCGCTTCGATATTATTGTTTTTATCGACGTTTACTCTGGACGCACCGGTCGTTTCGTCGGTTGTGAAGCTGATGTCCACGCCGACTTCGACCATACCATCCACTTCGTCGGAGATGAGATAGCCGTAAGTAACGGGTTTGTTGGAGATGTTGCCCGCAACACCGCCCTTGTCTTGGCCTTCCATCTCGACGTTGTATGCCTTTTTAATCAAGTCGATTTTTTCAATGAGTTTGTTCGTCTCGTTCTTTTTGAAAGCGTTCGAAGAGAGGTTGCGGTAGTAAGAAAGTTGCGTTTTATAGTCTGCAACCTTAACTCCGTCCCCGTAAGACTTCTTTGCGTCGGCGGCAATTTGCTCGATTTGGGACTCGAACACCGCGTCCATAACAAAGCCGGCTACAAGCATAACCACAAGGCACGTCGCGACGACCGCAAACATTCTCACTCGACTGCTTTTAACGGTTTTGGCAAGGATAATATGCACAATGGAAATGATCGCCCAAAGAGCAAACGCGATCCAAACGCCGTAAAGAGCGGGTGCGGTGACGTACGACTCGATTTGCATAAAGAAACCGAGAGCGCTTGTCGTAGCCGTGTCCCCCATAAACGGGTCATGACCGAGGAACTTGATTGTCGTGAAACACACGGCAACCATAAACAGCGGAAGACCAAGCATATAGAACACGATTTTCAGTGCACGATACAACTTGACCTTTTGGTACTGTTGATTTTGGCTCATAATGTTCTCCTTAACTTCTCGTACTCACGCCCACGTATGTAAGCGTGCGCACAATATATATAATATTACTTTTCTATCATATCATAACAAAAATCATATTTCAATACGATTTTTACAATTTTTTCTCGGCACAACAAATTGTGTCCGTATAACTCTGCAATCGAATATGTGGCTTTTATATATTTTATTCGGGTGTGGGTGTCCAACCCCCCCCCAAAAAAAAAATTGGTGATATTGTGCTTGCGCACAGTTATATTTGCGCTTTGCGCAAGTGATATTTTCGGCTTGCGCCAAAAGTGATATTGCGCCAAAGGCGCAGGTGTGGAAAATTTTGTATTTCGCTACGCTGGATTCCCGCGCTATCGCTCGGAATGACATAAGGAATATTCCACCAGCGTACGCAGTGCACCTAACGGCTCTCGTAGACAGGCGTACTTATTAACGGTATGTGCCTATTCGAAGTTGGAGGCGCAAGGCGCCGACCGCACCGAGCGTCGAGCTTGACGATTAGTACAAGCGACTGCGCCGTGTTGTTGCGTAGCTGGCGCAC
>URUQ01000048.1 GCA_900551145.1 uncultured Eubacteriales bacterium | reverse complement strand
AGGAGTCCGTCTCGTGGGCTCGGAGATGTGTATAAGAGACAGAGTAAAATTCTTGTTAAAAAATGAGCGAAAACCAACGAAAATTATGTCAAAAACGGCACAGAATCGACAGGTTTTTTGAGCTGAAAAACAAGAAATTATCTTGCTATAATCAACGGGAAACCTCGTTGAAAACGAGTAAAAAACGACGAGAATTTTGTTAAACCCGAATAAAAATTAAGCTGATTTTTGACGATTGCGGAGGAAAAATGCAACTGCAAGGCGAGATAAAAACCGTAATATTTGCAAGCCAAGACACGGGATATACCGTCCTCGATATGAGATGTGAGGACAGTGTTTTCACCGTTGTCGGCATTTTCCCGCCGGTGAGCGAAGGTCAAAATATAAGGGTTGAAGGCAAATTTCAAGTGCGCACAATGTACGGAAAACAGTTTTTTGCGGACAAAGTGTGGGTGTACGAACCCAATAAACTTGACGGAATAAAGAAGTTTTTGGGAAGCGGACTTATAAGCGGACTCGGTCCCGTTACGGCGGAGTCTATCGTAAATACGTTCGGTGTGGACTCGTTAGAGGCAATGAAACATCCGATGGAACTTGCAAAAGTGCGCGGAATATCGCTTAAACGCGCGACGGAATTCGGCATGAATTACGTCAAAATCCAAAAGATGCAAGATGCGATTATGTTCCTTCAAGACCTCGGAATAACCATAAATATGGCGCTTCGTATCTACAAAACGTATGATGTGAAAACCGTGGATAACGTGCGCAAAAATCCGTATATGCTCGTCGACGACGTGGACGGAATAGGCTTTGCCACCGCCGACAGAATTGCGGGTGAACTTGGTATCGAAAAGAACAGTGATTATAGAATTTGCGCCGCGATATCCTATCTTTTGAAGGATGCCGCCTTGAAGGGCGGACACAACTATTTGCCCGAAAACGAACTTGTGAGCAATGCAATCGCACTTTTAAGTATCGATAGTGACAATATCGAGGAAAGAGTGCGTGACAACTTGCAAGATATGGTGCTGATGGGAGACCTAGTAAGATACGACGCAAAAGAGCATGTAGCAATACTCTTGAAGAAGAACTTCAACACCGAAAAGAACATCGCAAGAAAACTCTTGCAACTTCAACAAGAGGCGGGAGATTTCCGCGTGGATGTTGCAAACGAGGTTGCAAGATTTGAAAAAGAAGCGGGCTTCGAACTGCATCCAAATCAAGTGTCTGCCGTCAAAGAAGCAATCGAAAACGGCGTACAAATAGTGACGGGCGGTCCGGGTACGGGTAAGACCACGATAGTCAAGTGCATACTCAAACTTTTCAAAGACCTCGGACAAAGAGTTACGCTTTGCGCTCCTACGGGAAGAGCTGCAAAAAGGCTGTCGCAAGCGACGGGTGAGGACGCAAAAACCATACACAGAATGCTCGATCTCGACTACAAAAACGGTGAGGGACACTTTACCTACAACGAAAATACCAGACTCCCGTTTGACGTTGTTATCGTGGACGAGGTGAGTATGGTGGACGAATACGTGTTCAACGCACTCATAAACGCTATGGAAAGAGGTTCACGCCTCGTTCTCGTTGGGGATAAAGACCAACTTGCGTCGGTGGGTGTGGGGAATGTGCTCAACGACCTTATAAAATGCGGAAAATTCAACGTGAGTTATCTCACGCAAATATACAGACAGAGCGAACAAAGCAAAATCGTGCCCAACGCTCACAAAATCAACAACGGCGTTATGCCAGATCTCGACAACAAGAGCAACGACTTCTTCTACGAAGAGAAGAACAGCAGTGAAGAGATCTGCCAAAGCACGCTCGGCTTGGTTACCAAGAGATTGCCTAAATATCTCAATATGAAGCCCGCCGACATTCAAGTGCTTTGTCCTATGAAGAGGGGAAGCGCGGGCACTATCAACCTCAACAGAGAATTGCAAAAATCAATCAATCCTCCGTCCCCTTACAAGAAGGAAGTCAAGCACGGCGATTGTATCTATCGTGAGGGGGATAAGGTGATGCAACTAGTCAACAACTATCAACAAGAATGGTCGCAAACCGTCGGTATGAGAGTTGAAAGGGGCAGTGGCGTATTCAACGGCGATATAGGTGTGATTGAAAGTATTAATACGCAAATTATGCAGTTTACCGTGCGTTTTGATGACGATAAAGTGTCGATTTACGAATATAGCGACATAGACCAACTTACGCTTGCATACGCCGTGACTATACACAAATCGCAAGGTTGCGAATTTGACGCGGTGGTCATCGCGCTTGACGCAAACTATATGCTTCAAACGAGGAACTTGCTTTATACCGCCGTGACGAGAGCAAAGAAACTCGTAGTTATAAGCGGTGCTAAAAAGACTATAAGCCGTATGATACAAAACAACGAGACGGCAAGAAGATATTCGCTTTTGCTCAATCTCATTGAGGAAGAATACGCGGGCGGTGCTTATGAGTGGTGACACAAAAGGAAATATTGCCGGAAAGAAAAGCGGTGCCGAAACTCGCAAGCAAAAGCGCGAAGCGATTAAGACGAAAATCGCCGACTTTTTCAAGAGAGGAATAAAGGCTTTTGACAAGGCACTCTATCCTATGGACTGCACTTGCGACGTATGCGGTGAAGAACTGGTAGCGGACACGAGATACAGACTTTGCTCCGATTGCATTGCAAAGTTGCCTTTTGCAAACGGGCATAGATGTCTTTGTTGCGGTGTTCCGCTTGCCGACGAGTCCGATTATTGCAACAGATGTCAGTACGAAAGAGGCGCGTTTGTGAAAAATCGCTCTCCGCTCGTATATGAGGGTGAAACGAGAAAAATTATATATTCGCTCAAATTCGGCAAGAAAAAGTATCTTGCGCAAACGCTCGGCGCGCTTATGGCGGACGAGTTCTTGAAAGACAACATGGAGGCGGATATAATCGTATACGTGCCTATGACCGAGGCGGAAGAAAAGAAGAGAGGCTTCAATCAATCCGAGCTTCTTGCCGAGGAGGTTGGAAGACGCCTAAATATCGCGGTGCTTCCCGCACTCGTCAAAATCAAAGAAACCAAAGCGCAGAAAGAACTCGGCGGTAAAGAAAGAGCGCAAAACCTCGAAGGTGCGTTTGCGTGCGTGTTCGAGCAAGTAAACAACCGCAAGATTTTGCTTATCGACGATATCTTCACGACGGGTGCAACCGCAAACGAGTGTGCCAAGGTGCTTCTCAAAGCAAAAGCAAGAGAAGTGAACGTACTAACGGCGGCGGTTGCAAAACTCAAAATACCGGTGGAGAGTAACGACGGAACGAATCAGAGATAGTTGTAACTCCTTTAATGAAAGTTTACCCTTTCCTCATGTGTTTTCCCTATCGCCGTTCCCCCTCTGCGCTTTGCTTGAGGGACCCACGACGACCGCGTAGCGGGGGACAACACTCAACGCTCGCATAGATAGGGACATTTCCCTCTTTATGCCACTGTCCTTTGTGTGACTGCTACGCAACAACACGTCACAGTCGGACAGTACAAAACGTCATGCTCGGTGTTCGATGCGGTCGGCGCCTTGCGCCTCCAACTTCGAATAAGCACATTCCGTTAATAAGTAGGCTCCGAATGAGTGTACGTGTAAAATGTGTGCTTTGGGAAATCGATGGGGAAAATATAAACGCACTATTTGTTGAAAAACAAGAAGCTATAGTGTATAATAAAAAATTGGCGTTGTGTGCGCGTATTCGTGCGCACACAAAAAATAAGAAATAGGATAGAAAATTAAACATAAAGGTGAAATATGCCGCTTTTTAACGAAAACAAATTCAAATTGCGCAAAATCGACAAGATTGCAAACAAAATCGAAGATTTGGCAAGCAAGTATTCCGCTATGGACGACGATACCCTCGTTGCTCAAACGCAAGTGCTCAAAGATAGACTTGCAAAAGGGGAAACGCTCGACCAAATCTTGCCCGACGCTTACGCGCTCGTAAGAGAGGCAAGTGAAAGAGTGCTCGGCATGCGCCACTTCCACGTGCAACTTATGGGCGGTATCGCTTTGCATCAAGGTCGTATTGCAGAGATGGGCACGGGCGAAGGCAAGACGCTCGTTGCGACGCTTCCGGCATATCTCAACGCTCTTACGGGCAAAGGCGTGCACGTTGTAACCGTCAACGACTATCTCGCGACACGTGACGCCGCATGGATGGGAAAACTTTATAAATTCCTCGGTCTCACCGTGGGGGTGGTTGTCCCGCAAATGAGTTCGGACGCCAAAAAGAAGGCGTACGAAAGCGATATCACGTACTGCACCAACAACGAACTCGGATTTGACTTTTTGAGAGACAATATGGTGGTCCGCAAGGCCGACAAGGTGCAAAGGGATCTCAACTTCGCGATTATCGACGAGGTGGACTCGATACTTATCGACGAGGCGCGCACCCCGCTCATTATCTCGGGTAGAGGCGGAAGATCAAGCGAACTTTATAAATCCGCGGATTCATTTGCAAGACAATGCAAGGAAGGGGACGACTTCACCATAGAAGAAAAGGAAAAGACCATTATGCTAACCGACGAGGGCGTCGCGAAGGCAGAAAGATTTTTCCACGTCGTCAACCTCACCGACCTTGAAAATACCGAACTATATCACCATATTCAAGCCGCACTCAAAGCGCACTTTATGATGAAAAAGGACAAAGACTACATCGTCAGCGACGGTGAAGTGCTTATCGTCGACGAGTTCACGGGCCGTATTATGATAGGCAGACGTTACAACGAGGGCTTGCACCAAGCAATCGAGGCAAAAGAACACGTCGCTATAAGAAGCGAAAACAAGACGCTTGCGACCATCACTTTCCAAAACTTCTTCCGTATGTACAAGAAACTCTCGGGTATGACGGGTACTGCAAAGACGGAAGAAACGGAATTTGAGGGAATATACAACCTCGACGTCGTCACGATTCCCCCGAACAAGCCGTCGAGACGTATTGACGAACACGATCAAATTTACACCAAAACAAGCGGAAAACTCACCGCAATCGTGCAAGACATCATAGACCATCATGCAACGGGACAACCTTTGCTCGTGGGCACGATAAGCGTTGAAAAAAGTGAGGAATTGAGCGGTATTTTGAAGAGAAAAGGCATCCCGCACAACGTCCTCAACGCAAAGTACCACAAGCAAGAGTCCGAAATCATCGCGCAAGCGGGCAAACTCAATGCCGTGACGATTGCAACCAATATGGCAGGCCGTGGTACTGATATTATGCTTGGCGGTAACGCGGAATATCAAGCAAAGCAAAAAATGGAAAAGGACGGTTATCCGCTGGAAGTAATCGAACTTGCATCCTCTCCGCACGCAAGCCAAGACCCCGAAATTATCGCGGCAAAGGAAGTTTACAAGCATCATTACGACGCGTTCAAGGCTATTTGCGACGAGGAAAAGGAAAAAGTCGTTGAACTCGGCGGTTTGAGAATTATCGGTACGGAACGCCACGAAAGCCGTCGTATCGACAATCAGTTGAGAGGTCGTAGCGGTCGTCAAGGTGACCCCGGTAGCACCGTTTTCTATATCTCTATGGAAGACGATATCGCACGTATTTTCGGCGGAGATAAGATGAAAGCAATCGCACAATCTTTCAATCTCGGAGACGACGTGCCTATCTCAAACGGCATTATCACCAAGCAAATCGAAAAAGCGCAAAGACTCGTCGAGGGCAGAAACTACTCCATAAGAAAGCAAGTGTTGAGCTACGACGACGTTATGAACGCGCAACGCGAAATAATCTACAAAGAGCGCGGAAAAGTGCTTGACGGTATGGACGTGCACGACCAAATCCTCGAAATGATAGACGATCTCGCCGAGGAAATCATCGGATATTACGCCGACTACAAGACGGACTTCCAAACGTGGGATTATGCCGCTTTCAACCAAGCGCTCGAGAAGAAGATGCTGCCCGAAGGCACCAACCTCATGGACACCAAACTTTGCTCGTGCTACGACGTGTACAAGCTAAAAGACGCCGTGCTTAAAGTTGCGGTGAAGGACTACAACGACAAAATTGAAGCTCTCGAAAAAGACGGATTCGACTTCAAGGAACTTGAAAGAGTGGTGCTTCTCAAAACCGTTGACGCAAAGTGGATGGACCATATCGACGCAATGGACGCTTTGAGAAGAGGTATCGGATTGCGCGGTTACGGACAACGTGACCCCGTCATCGCATACCGCGAAGAGGGCTGGGAAATGTTTGAAGATATGGTGTCGCGCATACACTCGGAAACTGCCGCGATACTCCTAAAAATTCACGTCGAGAAGAAAGAGGAAGGCTCGCCTGCCACTATAAGACAAAGCATCGCAACCGCAAAACAAAGCGTTGCCACGAGCAAGAAAGTGGGCAGAAACGACCCGTGTCCGTGCGGTAGCGGTCTTAAATACAAGAACTGTTGCGGAAAGAACAAATAAGCGCATTTAGCACTTTATCAAGCAAAAATACTGCAATAAAACCCGTGATTTGAGATTTTGCAAGCAAATTGCATAATCTCGAATATGGTGAAAAAGATATAGGAAAATATGATAGATTATAACGAGCCGAGAAACCAACTAAAAGAAATGCGCACGGAAATGGTGCGTGCTTACGAAAGTATCAATCCGACAAAATTGCGCGAACGCATAAAGGAACTCGAAGCCCAACAAAACTCCGACGGCTTTTGGGACGATACCGAAAACGCAAAGAAAGTATCCAAAGAAATAAGTCAATTGCAAAGCAAAATCGAGAAGTTTGAAAAGATGATTGCACGCATTGACGACGCCTTGGATACGGTCGATATCGTGGAGCTCGAAGGGGACGAAAGCGAGGATGAGAAAATCCTTGGGACCATTCACGATTTGAGCGAGGCGGTGGAAAGCCTTTCGCTTGCCACGCTACTTAGCGGAAAATACGACTCTCTCAACGCAATCCTAACGTTGCACGCGGGTGCGGGCGGAACGGAAGCGCAAGATTGGTGCTCTATGCTTTACAGAATGTATACGCGTTACGTAGAGCGTACGGGCTGGACTTGCACGGAACTCGATTATCTCGCGGGAGACGAAGCGGGTATAAAATCGGTTACGTTCAGAGTGGAAGGCGACAACGCTTACGGATATCTCAAAGCGGAAAAAGGCGTGCATAGACTGGTGCGCATTTCACCTTTTGACGCAAACGCAAGACGCCATACGTCCTTTGCTTCCCTCGAAGTTATGCCCGAAATCATCGACACGAACGAAATCGAAATTCGTCCCGAGGACTTGAAAGTGGATACTTATCGTTCGTCGGGTGCGGGCGGACAACACGTCAATAAGACAGAGAGCGCAATACGTATCACGCACATCCCGACGGGTATTATCGTTGCGTGCCAAAACGAGCGTTCGCAAATCCAAAATAGAGAAGTCGCAATGCAAATGCTCCGCTCCAAACTCATCGAAAAACGTGAAAGAGAGCGCGAGGAAGAGGCGGCGCAAATAAGCGGACAACTCAAAAAAATCGAGTGGGGAAGCCAAATTCGCAGTTATGTATTCTGTCCGTATACGATGGTAAAAGACCATCGCACCAACTACGAAACGGGCAACGTGCAAGCGGTTATGGACGGTGATTTGGACGGATTTATCAACGAGTATCTCAAATTGTCGTCAATTCAAAAATAATCAAAAAACGGTATTCTAACCGTGTGTAATTATGAATAATTTGCAAAATAAAAACAATTTGACCGTGCTTGCGATTGAATCGAGTTGCGACGAAACCGCGTGCGCAATCGTGCGTAACGGAAGAGAGATCGTCTCCAACGTCGTGGCTACGCAAATCGAGATACATCGTCGATTCGGAGGCGTCGTTCCCGAAATTGCAAGCCGAAATCATACGCTTGCAATCGAAACCGTGGTCAAGGACGCGCTTGCGCAAGCAAATATGACAAAAGACGATATTGACGCGGTGGCGGTGACGTACGGTGCGGGGCTTTTGGGCGCGCTTTTGGTGGGCGTAAACTTTGCAAAAGCACTTGCTTACGCTTGGAAAAAACCGTTGTTTGCAGTGTCGCACGTAAAGGGGCATATTGCGGCAAATTACATTGATTCTACACTTGGGCCGCCGTACCTTTGCTTGCTTGCAAGCGGTGGACATACGGCCATCGTAAAAGTGCTCGATTACGAGAATTTGGAGCTTATTGCGCAAAGTCGCGACGACGCGTGCGGTGAGGCGTTCGACAAGGTTGCAAGAGTGCTCGGATTGCCGTATCCCGGTGGCCCCGAAATTCAAAGATTGGCGCACGAAGGAAAACCCGTTTACGATATGCCAAAACCCAAATTCAACGGGTTAGATGACTTGTATTTTAGCTATAGCGGGCTCAAAACTTTCGTTATAAACCTCGTGCATAACCTTGAACAAAAGGGACAAGAAATACCTCGTGCGGATATTGCCGCCAGTTTTCAAAAATGTGCAGTTTCGCAACTTGTCGACACGCTTGAGCTTGCAATCCAAAAGACGGGAATAAAGAAAATTGCCGTTGCGGGCGGAGTTAGCGCAAACGAGGAATTGCGTCGTCGCTTTGACGAGCTTGCGAGCAAAGGTTGCGAAGTGCATTATCCCAAGCTTAAATATTGCACGGACAATGCGGCAATGATAGGCGCGGAGGCGTGTTTTATGATAAAAGACGGCGTTGCCCCCTCGGAGTTGACGTTGGACGCGAAGGCAACCGTGCCTTTGAAGTAAATAGAATTTTTTCGCTTAAAGCGCGCATAAAGGCGCGCTTTTTATATGCAAAGTGCGTGTATATAATGTACCTTGAATCGACAGATTGCGTGTATGAGTAGGCAACGAATAGGGGATAGTCGTAACTCCCTAAATGCAACTTCCCCCTTCCTCACGGTGTTTCCCCCATTCCGTTCCCCCTCTGCACTTCGCTTGAGGGAACCCACGGAACCGCTCCGCGGGGGGACACACTCGGCACGCGCATAGACAAGTATCGTTCACTCGTTATGCCACTCGTTCGCCAACGAAAAGAACAACACTCGTTGGCTCACTTGT
>URUQ01000047.1 GCA_900551145.1 uncultured Eubacteriales bacterium | reverse complement strand
AGATAGGAGTCCGTCTCGGGCTCGGAGATGTGTATAAGAGACAGGATTTATATCGCATTATAGATTGCGAAACCGAAACTATTGTCCTATCGTTATAAATTCGGGCAGACTTTTGCAAATCGTTTTACAAAGTCAACGTTTTTCATTATAATAAATGTGTTATAAGGGGTAACGAACTTTATAAACGCGAGCACGCTCGCAGGGGCAACCCAACGGCACGAGAAGTGCAAAACTTTCTTTTATGACACCTGTTCAAATCGCAACCGCAGTTTTATCTCTCATAGCAGGTATAGGCGTTTTTCTTATTGCCTGCACGATGATGAGCTCAAATCTCGAATCCGTTTCGTCAAACAAACTCAAAAAACTTTTTGCCAAGACGTCGAAGAGCAAACTTATGGGCGTCGGCATTGGCACGGTCGCAACCGCCGCAATTCAGAGCTCGGGTGCAACGTCGGTTATGGCCATCGGCTTCGTCAACGCAGGCATTATGACGCTTATGCAAGCGGCAACCGTCATATACGGCGCAAACATAGGCACGACGATAACCGGACAAATCACCGCTCTCGGAATGTTCGAGAACACAATATCCACGGGCGTGATATTTGCGACGTTTGCCGGCATAGGCGCATTTATTATGGCTTTTGCAAAAAAGGACGTCGTAAAAAAGATAGGCGGTATTTTGGCAGGTTTCGGCATGCTGTTCGTCGGTCTCGATATGATGAGTGCGTCAATGAAGGCGTTTGCAGAACTCGAATCCGTCAAGAATTTTCTTGCGCTCATTAAAAATCCGATTTTGCTCGTACTCATCGGTGCGGTCTTCACCGCGATTATTCAAAGCTCGTCGGTTATGACGTCAGTCGCAATCACGATGGTGTTTACAGGGCTTATATCTCTCGATCAAGGCATTTATCTCACTATGGGCTCTAATATCGGCTCGTGTGCGGTTGCAATCATCGCGGGTATCACCTCGGGCGCAAACGCAAAGCGCACGGCTCTTATCCACTTGCTTTTCAACGTTACGGGCGTGATAATCTTTATGCTCGTTGCAATGATGATGCGTGAGATAAGCAAGAGCGTCAATCCTTCGCGCGTGATAACGTTCGGCTATTTGTTCGAGAAGATGTTTCCAAACGCTCCGCAAACGCAACTTGCAATGTTCCATACGTTCTTCAACGTCATCACGGTTGCACTGGTATTGCCGTTTACCAATCTTATGGTCAAGCTCGTCACCAAGATTATCCCCGACAAAAAAGCAACATCTCAAGATTCGGAAGAAAAACTTTATTATATTGACGAACACTTGATATCCACTCCGCCGATTGCGGTGCTTCAAACCAAGAACGAAATCGTCAATATGGCGGAAATCGCACTGCACAACTATCAGATTGCTTGCGACATCGTTTGCACTTTGGATTATTCGAGCGTAGACCAATTCCGCAAGAACGAGAACGAACTCAACTTCCTCAACAAGGAAATCTCCCGCTTCGTCGTCAAGCTTTCAAAGTGCGAAATGAACGACGCCGACCACAACTATCTTGCAACGACCTTCCACACCGTATCGGATATCGAGCGTATCGGCGACTATGCGGAAAACATCGTGGAATACGCCGACAAACTACGCGACATAGACCAAAAATTCTCAGACAAAGCCGTGGGTGAAATACGCAATTTGCAAGAGCATATCGAGGACTTGTTCCAAAAGACGATGAAAGCGTACGTCAACGCAGACCTTGACAGTCTTAACGACGCCAACGCAATCGAAGAAAAAGTCGACGACATCACCGACGAAATGTGCGAAAATCACATCACGCGTTTGAGAAACGGTGAATGCACTCCCGACGTCGGCGCACAATATTTGTCGCTTGCGTCCGACTCCGAGCGTATCGCCGACCATTTTATCAATATTGCAAAATGCATAAAGCAATGGAAAGAAGGCAAGCAATAAGAGGTGAAAGATGAAACTCGCCATAGCAACCAACAACGCACACAAATTGCAAGAAATCCGCGCCATACTCAGTGGGAAATTTGACGAACTTCTCTCGCTCAAAGACCTCGGCATAGACGTCGACGTAGAGGAGACAGGCACGACGCTCGAAGAAAACGCGCTGCTCAAAGCGCGCACAATTCAAGCGATTTGTCACATACCCACGCTTGCCGACGATACTGGGCTTATGGTGGACGCGCTCGGCGGCGCACCGGGAGTATATTCTGCACGCTACGCCGGTGAAGAACACAACGACGCAAGCAACCGCGCGTTGCTTCTTAAAACCCTTCAAAACGAGCAAAATCGCAATGCGCATTTTGCCACCGTAATTGCAATCGTTTATCCAAGCGGGGACTTTATCACGTCAAAAGGACGCGTTGAAGGTGAGATTTTGCGCGAAGAGCGCGGAAACGAAGGCTTCGGATATGACTCTCTTTTCTATTCGTACGAGCTCAAAAAGACGTTTGCAGAGGCATCGCAAGAGGAGAAAAATTCCGTCAGTCACAGAGGCAGAGCCTTGCGCGCTATGCTTGAAAAATTGCAAACTGAAAAATGAAAATGACAACGATTGTCGCGTTTAGCGACAGCCACAATTTACCGCTTCCGCCTCGTCTTTTGAGCGTGGCGCAAGAGAACGATTACGTTTTATTTTTGGGTGACGGCATTACCTCGCTCGGTGATTTGTTGTTGCTCAAAAATCTTCACGCAGTCAAAGGCAATTGCGATCCGCACGGCTTCAACGACGAAGAAATCGTGCAAATCGGCGACTTCAAAATCTTGCTCACGCACGGCGACAAATATCACGTCAAACGAGATTTGACTTCACTCAAATTCCGTGCGCAAGAACTCGGTTGCAATCTCGTCTTTTACGGACACACCCACTTTGCCGACATCACACAAAGCGACGGCATAACGTTTATCTGCCCCGGCTCTTTGCTCTCCCCGCTCTCGGGTGCGCCCTCGTACGCCTACGTAGTCCTCACCGACGGAAAAATCACCGCCAAAATCGTAAATCTATAATCGGAATATAAAGAATTCAATTAAAAACAAAAAAGCGCACGTCGTGTGCTTTTTATATATTTTGTTTTGTAGCTTGCGCATAGATTTCCACGCTACGCTCGGAATGACTTATGGAGAATTGGAATATTCCGCATAAATAAATGCGCCAAAGGCGCAATCACCAAGCAAGCGATATAGCGAAATTGTGGCAAGAGTTTTTATCCTTGCACGACATTATAGCGTATATCGGTTGCGCGGTAGCGGCGCAATAAGGTTAGCGTGGCGTTAGACAATGAACTTGTGAGTTGTCTTTGCCACAGCGACGACTTTTGCGCAATATCACTGCGCCATAGGCGCAATATTACGCAATTATTTTGCGTTGTTTTCTATGTATTTCACGACGTCCGCAACGGTTTTGAGCGTCTTGATGTCTTCGTCATCGGCAACGATGTTCCACTTCTCTTCAAGTGTCATAACAAGTTCCACGATGTCGAGACTATCCAGTCCCAAATCGTTGATGATGTCGCTTTCGGGCTTGATTTTATTTGCGTCCATACCCAATTGTGTTGCTATTATGTCTCTGACAGTTTCAAAAATCATTGTCGTTACCTACCTTATTGATGTTGTAATTATATCACGAGAATATGCTTTTAACAAGAGCAAAATTCTTCTTTTACCGCATTTGGGTCAATCTCGTACGCTATGATGCTTTGCTCGTCCGCGCAGACGCAAGCGTGATAGTCGCCGTAAACGGGAAAATGCTCGAAATGCGCGTCTTTTGGGATCTCGCGTCTAAAAGCGGACAATCCCTCACCCGTCCATTTGAGATAACTCTCTCTTTCCGTCCATTTTTCAAAGAAATCTTCGAGATCCTCGGCGTCTATGAACGTAAACTTTTTGTAGTCTATATCGCGGATTTTTTCTATATCCACGCCAATCGGGGTATGCGATATTCCCAGCATAATCACGCCGTGAGAGTGCGAAAGATTGAAAAACACTTCTTCGCTGTCAAAGCGTGGTTTTTGCCCTTCTTCTCTGATTATTTCAAGCGACTTTGGCAAATCCGCTCCGTATTGCGACATTATATCTCTATAATGCCCGTAGCAAAACTTGACGAAATCGTCGCTATTGAGTTCACCTCTGGCAAAAAACAATACCATATCTATCCTCGGTCAAATTGACCGCTTTCTCTTATTCCTATGTCTATCTGCCTTGATTTCTCTCGTAGATATATTTGAGACCTTTGAGCGCAAGCGCGCGGTCGCTTATGTCGATAAGATCGGGTTCGACTTTCTCGACGAGTTCGCTAAGACCGCCCGTCGCAACCACCTTTGCGCCTTGCATCTCGGGCAATTCCTTGTACTTGGCAACCATATATTTCACAAGCCCCGTATACCCGTATACAATACCGCTTTGCATACAACTCTTGGTATCCGTACCGACGATATTTTGAGGTTTTTCAAGCTCTATTCTCGGGAGTTTTGCCGCCGTCGTAACGAGAGATTCAGTTGCCGTCTTGATACCAGGGGCAATCGCTCCGCCTATATACTCTCCGTCTTTTGTAACAAGGTTGAACGTCGTCGCCGAGCCGAAATCCACCACGATAACCGGCCCACCGTAAAACTTGTATGCCGCAGCCGCTCCGACGAGTCTGTCCGTGCCGAGTTGCGACGGGTGGTCGTACTTGATTTTGAGCCCCGTATCCGTCGTGGCGGACACGATCAAAGGTTTTTTGCCTATATAGTAGTTGCACATATGCTCTATGGTGTAATTGAGCGCGGGCGCAACCGATGACATAACCGCGTCGTCTATATCCGCAAAGTTTACGCCTCTTTGTTTGAGCAAATCGTACAGCACCATACCGTATTCGTCTGCCGTGCGCGACGCCTTGGTCGATACACGCCAAGACGCAATGAGGTCGTCCTTGTCAAAAACGCCGTATTTTACGTTGGTGTTGCCAATATCCATCGTGAGTATCATCTCGTACCTCTCTTGCGCAGTGCGTAACGTGCGCAATATTCAGTAAATTGACAATAGTATACCAAACAATTTAGATATTATCAACCATAAAAAAGACGATAGCACCGCTACCGTCAATTTTTGGTTAATTCTAATAGGTGTCATTGGAATTAGAACGTTAGTAAATACGGTTGCAAATCGCAACGGGCATCGAACAAGCCTTGTTGTCAAAATTTGAACGTGGCGAGCGTATTCCGCCGACCGAAACTATTATAATACTTGCCGATTTTTACGGAGTAAGTATAGATTATCTTTTTGGGAACGACCGATCCCAAAAAGTATTGATTTTACATTTTTATATTTTTTCAATTGTTCATCGCAATGCAAAGCGTGCAAAGAAATGCGTAAAAGTTGAATAGGAACGCGGGCAAGAATTCTATTGCGATTTTCACTTCTTTGGTCAAAAAGCGTATAAACAATACGTAGGAAATGGCAAGCACCAACGTCATACACACGAACGCAAACCAAAGATTTTTCAGCGTAAAAAACGCAAAGACGAAAAACACAACAAATATTCCCAAAATCAAGAAAAATATCGTTGACGGAAAAAAATGTTTATACTCCACAAGGCGCGATATCGCAAGCACGCAAGACACGTACGCCGTTGACACAAAAACCGTAAACCAACCGCCACTCACCACAAACGAGGGTTTTTCAAGTGCAATGTACCACTTTAAGTCCATTTTGAAACATAAGGAACACAATCCCGACACCACGAGTATCGCGAATATACCGACGACTATTCCGATCATACGTTTCAAATACCCCACGTCAAAGTATATTTGCCTTGCGCAAGTTAAATGACGGAGTAACACAATTTTTGGAGGTTGCGTAAGGTAATGTAGGAGCAATCCTAATCAAAAAAGGAGGTACATAAAATGAACGGATTCTTTTCAAACGGTGCAAACGGTTGCGGTTGCAATACTTGTGACATAGTGTTGCTCATTATGTTGCTCAATTGTTGCGGTTGCGGCGGTGGAACGGGCTTTGGCGGTTGCAATTCTTG
The DNA here is from genome assembly GCA_900551145.1 of uncultured Eubacteriales bacterium. GTDB lineage: Bacteria > Bacillota > Clostridia > Christensenellales > CAG-917 > CAG-475. Next base: position 3,279 of record URUQ01000047.1, on the reverse strand, counting down.
CGACATCGTATGGCTCATTCTCCTTCTTTCCTGCCTTTGCGGCGGTGGATGTTCTTGTAAGTAATCCAATCGGACGCAACGGTCGCCTCAATCGAGGCGACCGTTGTATTTTATTTGACTTTTGATTTACTTTATTCTATTATTTATAAACGAATAAACAATATACATCGGCTCATCATCCGGATGAGTGCGGAAGGAGTTTTTATTATGGCAAACGTTACAATGGACAAGCTCGTAGCTCTTGCGAAGAACCGTGGTTTTGTTTACCCCGGCAGTGAAATCTACGGCGGTCTCTCAAACTCATGGGACTACGGCCCTCTCGGTGTTGCGATGAAAAACAATATCAAGCAAGCTTGGTGGAAAAAATTCGTCGTCGAAAGCCCCTACAACGTAGGTCTCGACAGCGCAATCATTATGAACCCCACCACTTGGCAAGCAAGCGGACATATCGGCGGTTTTTCCGATCCTCTTATGGACTGCAAAGCGTGCAAATCTCGTCACCGCGCAGACGATCTCATTGAAGATTATATGGCAAAACACGGCATCGAAGAGAGCATCGCGGGCTGGACCAACGAACAAATGGAACAATACATCGCAGAGCATAAAATCCCCTGCCCCGTATGCGGCAACAGCGATTTTACGGGAGTGAGAAAATTCAATCTTATGTTCAAGACCTTTATCGGCGTAACCGAGGATAGCACCTCCACTGTATATTTGCGTCCCGAAACGGCACAAGGCATTTTCGTAAACTTCAAGAACGTGCAACGCACCACTCGTAAAAAAGTGCCTTTCGGCATCGGACAAATCGGCAAGAGTTTCCGCAACGAGATCACTCCCGGCAACTTCATCTTCCGTATCCGCGAGTTTGAACAAATGGAGCTCGAATTCTTCTGCAAACCCGGCACCGACCTCGAATGGTTTGCATACTGGAAGGACTTCTGCCATAAATGGTTGCTCGACCTCGGTATGAAAGACGAAAATCTCAAACTCCGCGACCACGACAAAGAAGAACTTTGCTTCTACTCCAAGGCCACGACGGACTTCGAATATAAATTCCCCTTCGGTTGGGGTGAGCTTTGGGGCGTTGCGGACCGCACAGATTACGACCTCAATCAACACATCAAGACAAGCGGTAAGGATTTGAGTTATATCGATCCCGTCACCAACGAAAAATACGTGCCTTACGTCATCGAGCCGTCCCTCGGCGCAGACCGCGTATTCCTTGCTTTCCTCGCAGACGCTTATGACGAAGAGCAAGTGGGTGAAAACGACACTCGTGTGGTGCTTCACTTGCATCATCAAATCGCGCCCGTCAAAGTTGCGGTTCTTCCCTTGCAAAAACAACTCAACGACAAGGCGGAAGAACTTTATGTCGAGCTTTCCAAGCACTTTGCTTGCGACTTTGACACCTCAGCGTCCATCGGCAAGAGATATCGTCGTCAAGACGAAATCGGCACACCCTACTGCGTCACAGTTGACTTCGACACTCTCGAAGACGGTTGCGTAACCGTGCGTGAGCGTGACACGATGGCACAAGTCCGTATCCCCATCGACAGCCTCGTAGACTACTTCACCGAGCAATTCAAATACTAATTTTAGCTATCATGTAGCAAGAGGAATTTGCCGAAACGGGTGCGATTTCTGCAAGAGTTGAAACCGTCAGATCGACAACGTTATCAATGCGCTCGTTATTTCAATCAATACGGACGAAATAGCACAGGCAAAACATTCCTTCTCATCGACCTTATAGATAAAACCTAGTTGCAAAGAAATTCTTTGCAAAAAATAATACGAACTCGGTTTGTGAGTTCGTATTATTTGTTCTTGGCGTAGCATAAGGGATTCGCCCATCAGCGATTGTTACCGTAGGTCAATCGCGTGCAGCCTGACCGTGGTCAGGGCGCGAGATAAGCAAACACCGAAAACAAGGACGGGATTCGCTCCGCTTAACCTATGCTCAATCCACGAACAACACAGAAACACATGTTTTTTCGCACAACTGTTGAAAGGTTTGCGCTATGCAAATTATTAAATTTGCAATTTCGCAAAAACAGCACAAATACAAGTGCTTTGCTGTTTTTTTGCTCATTATCACGCCGGGGCGGGCAAACAATTCACCGGATTGTTTGCTATTCCGCCCGTTCGAATCCCTTATTATAAAAATAATGCGCAAGTCGATTAAATCAACTTGCGCATTATTGGCGTAGCATAAGGGATTCGAACCCCTGACCTTCTGGTCCGTAGCCAGACGCTCTATCCAGCTGGGCTAATGCTACATAACCTTGCTTTCATCTTTAAGCATTGTCATTATAGTGTTATGAAAAATTTTTGTCAACTGTTTATCAAACATCCATAAAAAAATGTTGACCGCTCTTACACCGCACTTTTGTAAAAATATGTCGATAAACTACGTCAATATCGTTGACTTTGACACACCAAACATATATAATCATTTTTGACAATTAGGTTTAGTTTTGCTAAACTTTTTGTTAAAAATTGCGAAACACGTTAAACAGAACGTAATTTTTGCCTAAACTAAGGCAAAAGTTTAGTCCGACTAAACGAAATACACGACGAGTGTATTTCCTGCGTTTTTGCATATACGAGGTAAATATGGAACTTGGCATCAAAATCAAACGCCTGAGATTGCAAAACAACCTCACCCAAGAAGAGCTCGCCGACCGCTGCGAACTGACCAAAGGATATATATCCCAGTTGGAAAACGAACTCACTTCCCCATCAATCACCACTCTCGAAGACATACTCAACGCGCTCGGGACAAACTTTGCGGACTTCTTCAAGGACGAAAAGGAAGAAAAAGTGGTGTTTACCGAATCGGAGTTTATCGAAAAGGAAACGGACGATCACAAAATCGAGTGGCTCGTCCCCAACGCGCAAAAAAACGAAATGGAGCCTATTCGTGTGACGATTGCACCGCATACAATGCTCGAAGAAGACGTACCTCACGAGGGTGAAGAATTCGGATACGTGCTTTCGGGCAGAGTGTGGCTTCACATAGGACAAGCGGCGTATTGCGTGAAGAAAGGCGAAGTGTTTTACTTTTCTTCATCAAAGGTTCACCATCTTGAAAACCGCACCAACGAGAAAGCCGTCGTACTATGGGTTGCGTCACCTCCTACTTTTTAAGGAATTAGTAATTAATAATTAATAATTAATAATTGTGGAAGGCGTAGCCTTATCCGAACGCACACTTATTCAAGGTGTACTTATTAACGGAATGTGCTTATTCGGAGTTGGAGGCGCAAGGCGCCGACCGCA
>URUQ01000046.1 GCA_900551145.1 uncultured Eubacteriales bacterium | reverse complement strand
ACGAGATAGGAGTCCGTCTCGTGGGCTCGGAGATGTGTATAAGAGACAGCGATAATTCGGTTATCAACAATAATTGTCAATGCCAAGAGATATAAAAAGCACCGCCGAAAAGCGGTGCTTTTTGATGAAAAATCGTATGCTTTTTACGATTTTTTTACGTTAAATTGCGTTTAATTACGCTTTGGTCGGTGCTACGAAACCATCTTTGGTGCAACCCTCAAACGCCGTTTCGACGACGGTTTCCAAACCGTTGACATCGCTAAACGTGAAGTGCAAAAGATTGGTGCATCCACCGAACGCTCGGTCACCGATATACTTCAAAGAAGAAGATACCATGACGGTAGAAAGGCTCGTGCATCCGTTGAATACTTTTGCATCGATTGATTTGAGCAATGTATTTTTGCTCAAATCGATGCTTTCGAGTCCGCAATTTTCAAAGGCGTTTGCGCCGATATAATCGAGTTTGGTGGCTCTGGTCAAATCAATGGATTTGAGCGAAGAGCAACCCGAGAATGCGCTGTTGCCGATATATTCGACGGATTCGCTTACATATTCTACGGTCTTGAACTTGATGCCGTTTGCCGACGTGTAAACGTACGGAACAACCGCTGCTCCCTCTTCACCCTCGACTGCCGAAACGTATTTGATTGCACTAAATCTATACACCGTATCGGGCAAGAACACTTCCGTGCCTGCGTTTACGGTGACGCCTTCACCGATGCCGACAACCTTATAAACGATGCGTTTTGTGCCTTCCGTTGCCTCAGTCGCGTATTGTGCGCCGATGACGAGAACACCGTTGTATTCAACGCCTTGCAAGTTGACTACGCTGACGTACTTGATAGTATCGTTTTCCGTCTCTTCGGTGCTTATTACGTCAAAGTTGTAATCGTGAAGCACCACAGCATCGTCATCCACTCTTTGAGCGGTATAAACGTGTTCGAGCGCAGTGCAACCTCTAAACGAGTTTGTGCCGATTTTGACGATATTTCTACCCAGGTAGACGGCTTTGAGCTTGGTGTAATCCTCAAATACGCCACGTTCGGATTGGATATTTCCGATGTCCGTAACCGCATAAACAACGCCGTTTTCAGTGTAAGTCGAGGGCAATACGATGGTTTCCATACTCTTTGCGGAAGCGAGACAGCCCGTTATTCTTGCGGTCTTTGCAGCGTAATCGATCACTTCGTAAGTGAAGAGCGAAGAGTCTGCTTCGAGCACTACGGAATAAGTTATGGTTTGAGTAAGTTCGTTTGCGGCATCCGTGCGGTTGTACGCAATTTTGAGAGTGTGCAAACCGAGCGTTGCCGTATTGACTTTGGACGTCTTGACGCCGTCGACTTCAATAACCTCGAAGCCTTGAAGCGTGCTGAGCGGTTTTTGAGAGATAGAACCGTCTTGCCCGACCATATTGACGTTGAAGTTTCTGAAATAATTGAGGGGCTCACCGTTGATGGGAATTGCCACCGCATCGACTTGCTCTATTGCGATATATCTCGACCTCTTAACGTTGTAGTCCACACTGAACACGTACGTACCGATACCATGGAAGTCAACCGTGAATTTTGCTTCACCCGGTTTTTCGTCAATGGTGCTGAAGCCCTCGATACTCTTGACGGGAATACGGTGGATATTGCCCGCAACGTCTCTGTACACAAACGTTACGTTTACACCGCTATTGGACGTGTAGAACGTGGGCAAAAGCTCTCCGTCGACGTCGCCCTCGAAGCCCTCGAACCAGAAAGCGTCGTTTTGCGTCTTGCCGTTGGCGTCGATAACCGTGCCGTTTTGAGGATATTTTCCAATCTTGGTCTCGTAGAAACTGCTCGTTTCGCTTGAACCGATTGCGTCGACTATCGTCACTATAAACGCGTTGCCGTCGGCAGGCGTGTTGTGGCAACCCTTTTCACTGCCGTCGTAGGTAAACGTCAAAACGTACTTGTTTACGCCCTCCTCGTAAAGGTCGGGATAATTATCTTTCGTGATAAGCGTTGCGGACACGGTGTTGGCGGTGATATCCAAATCTTCGTATCTCACGACCTCGGTATTGCCGGTGACAACGAGTGCTTTGGCGATAATCGAGCCGTACTCCGCCTTGATTGTGTCAACCGCGCTTTGGTTGCTGTCGGTGCGCAATACGACGTGAGAGATTGCGTCGTTTGCAATCCACACTGCCTTGATATCTTCGGTGATGAATCTCAAACGATATTGCTTGTAAAGTCTTATCCAGCCGATAGTCGCGCTATCCGTTACGTCGTCACCGTCTTTATGTGCGTCGAGGAAGTTGATGACTTCTTCGCGGAAGAAGAACCTTACCGTATCAAGCAATTTGCCGTCTTTGTCCGCAAAGGCATATTCCGCAATTTCGGGTGCGTCCGTAAGTTTGTTTTGAGCGGTATCGACGCCGACTTTGTGCAAAATCAAGCTTACCAAAGAGCTTGCGCCCACAAAGGCGTAATTCTCTATTCTTTCCACACCGTCACCGATTTGCACGGTTGCTATTTGGTTTGCAAACGTAGCAAACGCATGCTCGTTGATGACTCTTACGTTTGAGGGCAACACGATGTCGGACTCAACGCCCAAACTGCCCGAATAGTAAATGGTGAGCATACCGTTGACAACTGAGAAACCGTCTTTGGTGAAGTTGTCTTCCGTTTTTATCCACTCGGTCATACTGAAAGCGTCTTTGCCGATGGACAAAATCTCTTGCGGATAATCGATTGTGACGGTTGCGATATTCTTGCAATCTTTGAATGCGTTTGCGGCAATGTGATTTACGTGAATACTGGCCGTGTTGTTGGTGGGTATAATCGCACTCGTTGCCGTAGTATCGAGGAAACGATAATAAACTCTGCCGATTATGATTGCCTTGTAGTCCGTGTGACCGTCGTTGGCATAAACGTTGCTTGTAGTAGAGATGAGTTTTGCGCAACCGTCAAACGCGGTTTCGCCTATATACTCGAGTTGCGAATTTTCGGACACGATAAACGTATCGAGATCCGTGCAACCGGCAAATGCGCCGTTGTTTATTCTCTTTACGCCGTCACCGAGCGTTACGCTCTTGATTTCGGTACGATTTGCAAACGCGCCGTCCGCGATAGTCTTGACTTGCGTCAAGGACGTAAGGTCGATTGAAGTGACCGCTTCGCCGTTTGCATCCACGCTCGTTCCGACGTATTTGTAAAGAACTTCGTTGACAATGAAATAATCGGTGTTGTTCTTCTCTTTGTACTCGTTTTCAAAACGAGATCTGTAAAATACGTTTTTGCCAAGTTCCGTAATTGCAGAATTTTGCGGGAATATAACCTCGGAAAGCGCGGGGCAATGCGCAAACGCTTGCTCTCCTATCGTTGTAAGGTTACTTGCCTTGGACATATCGATTTTGAGCAAGGCTTTGAGATTCATACAAGACTTTGCGGAAATCTCGGTGACGGGACACTCCTTACCGCCGACGATGAGAGTTGCGGGGATAATAAGTTCGCTTACCGACTCGTCCGCAATCTTGTCAATACGGATGCTTCCGTCGGACTTGATAGTGAGGCAATCCTTGAAAACGACGTCGGTGTAATAACCGCTCAGTCTTTCAAGGCGCGCTCTGTCGCTTTCACCATCAACCTCTTTGAAAGCCCACTTGACGTAACCGATATCGTCGATTTTGCCCGTTTCGTCGGACTCGATCTTATCGACCTTTGCAGGTTCGGTGCATTGATAATCTCTGTAAATACCGCTGTTCGCAACGTAGTTTTCACTGCCCTTTACGAGCTTTGCAGTCAAGTCTGCAAAAGTGAAATATCTCGTGTTTGCTTTGATTTGTTCGTCCGTGGCAGACTCGAAAACCACCACTTTGAAGATATATTTGGAATAATCGACACCGTATGCCAAGTCATTGACAACGATTCTGTTGATTGCATGATTTTCAAGACCGAATCTCGACGTTGCGTTGACAAGGGTGTAACCCGTCGGAACGTCTTTGTCAGATTTGATATTCAAAGAACTGGTAACGCCTTGCGGATATACGCCACCCATGGTGTAGAGCGTGAAAGTGTAAGAACGCTCCGTCCAACGAGCAACGAGAGTGATATCCGTGCTGCCTACGCTTTGTGAGAAAGACCAAAGCGTGTCGCCTTCGCTATACTTGCCGTTGCCGTCGTTGTCTATATACCAGCCCGCAAAATAGTAACCGTTGAAGACATTGAATTTGTCAACTACGGGCGCTTGAATTTTACCCGTACCGCGAACTACGCTTTGAGTTGCGAGTTTTGCGCCCTCGGCTGATTCGAGAACGGGATCGCTCTTGCCGTATTGCACGGTTGTATTGGGTTTGTCGAGAAGAAGAGTTGCTTTAATGACGTTGGCTGTCCAGTTGGCTTTGAACGAGATATCCGAATCGATAGTAAATCCGCCATTGAAGCCAGACGTTGCGGAAAGCGTACCGCCCGAGTAAGTCACAGAAGACAACGCCTGTCCTTCGCACACCATTCTGAATGCATCGGTGAAATCGTCCCAGCTTGCAAGCGTAATGCCTTTGTCGACTTTGACAGTGCCTTTTCCGCCCTTAAAAGTTCCGAAAAATGCCGTCGCTTTGTCGTTGTTGAGGTCGAATGTGAGAGTGACTTGTTCCGTCTCTTTGTAGCGGTCCTTCAAGTGGAGAGCAAAAGAGCCTTCCGCCTTTCCTCCGCCGGAGAGAGTAACGGAAACGAAAACCATATAATGACCTTTGCGCCACACGATGGGTGAACCGAGGTCTTTCAAAACGTCTTGATTTGTGGAATTGTCAACGACTTTGGTCACCATAGCGTCCGACAAATTTCCGCCGTTGACGACGGTCGTCGATGTGTTGTCGGTATAAACGATGCTATACTCGACGTCGCTCATGTTGAACTCGTCCGCATAAATACTGCTGAAAATAGACGATACGGCTTTTGGCATACCGAATTTGAGGTATGCGTTTATATTGCCGTCGTTCTTGTTGTCATTGACGTCGCCCGCGCCGATTTCATCGGGTAATTTGTCGATTTGACCGTTGTTGCACGCAACGAGCGAAAGCGTCAACAAGACGCAGAGAACCAAAATCAAAAATAGAGTTACTTTCTTTCTCATACACTTTCCGCCTTATACGTACGCGCGAACGCGCATCGTAAATATAAGAATACAAATATAATACTACAATATCCTCATAAAATTGTCAACACCAAATGCAAAAGGTGCGCAATAGCGCATAAAAAAACCGCATAGAATGCGGTTTTTTACTTGAAAAACTTCTTAATTATTTTTTTGTTTGTACATTTCTTCTATCGCAAGAACGTATTTCGTTGACGATTTGCGCTCGGAAAACATAAATCTGTAAACGTGCTTGTCATCGTACATATCGAGCGCCGTCCCCGGCAAATTTGCCACCGTATCCGTGCGATTTATCGGAAAAACTATATCCTTGAACTCATCCTCGACAGGCTCCGTGCCTTGCTCGTCGTCAACGTCGTACGTCATACTGTTTACGCCGTATTTGGACTTCACGCCTTTCGGCCTCGTCTGCCAATCGGTGTGGAACGACAAGTTTTGCTTGTCAAGCGTCATAACACCGCTTGCAACAAATCTGTAACCGTTGTTTTTCTCGTTTTCGACAAACAAATTGACCTTGTCGGATATGCAAAAATCGTCGCTTTTTACCTCTTGGGCAACCAAGCCTTTTTGCTCGGCGTACCATAAATCTATCCGTTTCAAACTTACGCTGTCACCGACGGGTTCGAGTCGTCCGTCGTAGGTATAAACGACGTCGTTTCCGCACTTTTGGCAAGTGAGATGACTCTCCTTTGACGTCATCGTAAATTCGCTATGACACTTGGGACAATAATACAAAAGTCTTTCAAGTCCCTCGGCGTAATGTCTGCCTTTGAACTTGACGCCGTTTTCAATTTGCCACTTATGCTCGTTGTGCGCAAGCGCGTCCGTGATTTTTTGCAAAATCTCCTCTTTGGACAGCGTTTTGACGTCCTCTTTGGTGAAAAGCATATTGCAATCGGTTAGGACCTTGCCTCTGCGTATCATACGCAAATTATACGCCCATTTGGGTCTTGCAAGCGACGCTCCGCGCATTTTGATGACTCCGACAGGATATCCGAGCCATTGAACGAGCCTTGCGATAGACGGCAAAATCGCGCCCGTTACGCCGTCTGCCGACACTTTGCCCTCGGGACAAATAAGAACGCTTATGCCCGCGTCAAGGTATTTCTTTATACTCTTGATGCACTGATAGTCTGCAAAATATTGTTTTTTGGTTATCGCATGATAACTGCCCAAAAGTTTTGCGAAAATCGGCATAGAATACATCATATTTTCCGCCACGACGAAGTTGAGCGGCGCGCCCTGCATTGCCGAGGAAAAGTGGATAAAATCGTAAGCCGACAAGTGGTTGCAGATAACAAGCATCGCACCGTTTTTCTTTTGCGCCTTAAACTCTTTGGACTGCGTGCATTTACCATGCAAGAACGGTCTTACAATTCCGCATAAACCCAAAAAGAAACGACAGTACGCTTTGGAAAAAGGTACGTCGTTTTTGTTGATATTCTTTTTGGAAGTAGCGTTTTTATCCATATGTTTTTTATACCAAATACGACGCGCAATGTCAAGACATACAAGATATGAGCACGCAGTTTTACATTATTCGAGCAAAAACTCGGCGACTTGCGCGGTTAGCTTTTCGTTGATTGAAAAATCCATTGCTTTTATAAATTTTTCCTCAATTTGCTCGTGCGTCTTTTTGGCAAGATTGAGTTTTGAAACGGCAAACGCCGTCTGCAATACTCTGCCGTTTTCCTCATCCTTTAAATCTTCTTCAAATCCGCCTTTTTGAAACGTTCCGAGATTGACCGTCTCGCTCACGCCTCCCTTGAAATGCCCGGCATCCGACACAACCGCCACACCACCGCGCAGCACGCCCTCATACCTCGTGGGGTCGAGCGGATTTTGTAGCAAAGTACACCCTTTCAAGAGTTTTGACAGTTCATCAAAGAATACGCTTATTGCGTATTCGCACCCGTCAACGAGATAAATCCGAGCGCCTCGCAAATGGTCGAAATAGGTGCTTTCACCGCTCGGACATATAGCGTGCGAAAACAACTTTCTATTCTCTTTCATATCACATTTTTCACAACGCAAAACATCTGCGATTTTGTATGCGCAGGCACGCACACCCCCTTCGTCTACGGTTTGCTTTTCAAGTTGCATTTTGTTATCGAAATGACACAAAGCGGACTTTAAGTGTTGATATGCACGCATAAAACATTGTTTTTTGAAATTCATAAGTTTTTCGATGTCTTCGCGCACGCCTCTCAATTTGTAAGGTTTGAGACTTTGAGCAAGGTCAAAAATTCTATCTTTCACTACCGGTATATCCACTCCGCTTGCGTGGGGCGCGGTGGCGTCAACCACCGCTCTGTTCGTGTCTTTTATATATACTCCGTCAAGGCTGTTCGGGTCTCCAGAACAATACCAAAGTTCTATATCGTGTCCGGCTTTTTTGGCGTATTCCGCAATCTTTTTCATAAGCGTGGACTTGCCCGTTCCCGGTCCGCCTTTGAGAAGCGCAACTCTGTCTTTGCCTTTCAATTCCGCATCATAGTCGTTCCAAAAGCCGTAACCGCTGTTGTTACCCAAAAAGTATCTTTCCATCTTTCACCTCTTTGCATACTATGTGTGCCGATATTTCTTTTGTGAATTAACTCATTTTCAAAAGATTGCATAACATACCGTATGGAAAAGAAAAACGTAATTGTGCATCAAACCGACGAGCGTATGTTCTATCTTGCGTCTATGCTTAAAGGGGCGTCTTTCGAGCGTCACACGCATGTTTTTGCGCCCAACGTACTGATTGAAGCAAAGACACTTACGGCTGTTGAGGACGGGGCAAACGTGTTTTGCGGACGATGCCTAAGCGAGGCTATAGAACTTGCAAACAGTCGCGATATCAATCTATATAAATATAACGACAGCGAGGTGTTTCAAGCGATAAACTCCCGCCTCACGGCAGAGGGTACGCTAAAAATAATGATTGAACACTCGCAAAAATCAATCGCTGATTGCTACGTATTCGTTATGGGTTTCGGGCGTACGGGCGCGGCAGTTGCCAAAATTCTTGCCAAACTCGACATAAAATTCGATATCGCGACGACGTCGTCGGCGCGCCCGGCACACGCCTTTGCAAAGCGTATTTTGCCTATGAAAAACTTTGATTTTGCGCCGTACGATATCGTAATAAACACTGTCCCGTCCCCTATCGTAAGCGATAAACAACTTATGAGTATGCAATCTTCTTGCGTGTATATCGACCTTGCATCGCAGTGCGCAATCAATCTCGAATACGCCAAATATCTCGGCATTGACGCCGACATATACCCCGCTCTGCCCGCAAAAACGTGTCCTTACAGCGCGGCAAAAGCGATGTACGACTTCATTTCGGAGGTGAAAAAATGACGAAAATCGGTCTTTGTATAACAGGTTCGTTTTGCACGTTTGCCAATGTTCTCAAAGTTGTGGACGAACTGATAGCCAACGGCTTCGACCTTACGCCCGTGTTCAGTTACAACGTGTCGACGCTCGATACACGCTTTTTCAAGCAATCGGATTTTGAAAATATAATCGTTCAAAAAACGGGAAAATACCCCATAAAAAGCATTGTCGAAGCGGAAGAGTTGACCAAATCGGGCATAGAACTCACTCTCGTCGCACCATGCACGGGAAATACGCTTGCAAAGATTGCGCACGGTATAACGGATACTCCCGTAACGATGGCGGTTAAAGCCACCTTGCGCACCGATAAGCCCGTGGTGCTGTCTGTATCATCAAATGACGCACTCGGCGCAAACGCCAAGAATATCGGCACGCTTCTCAACACAAAAAATATATACCTCGTGCCGTTCGGGCAAGACTCCCCCGACAAAAAACCACACTCGCTTATTGCGGACACTTCGCTCGTTCTTCCCACCGTGCAAAACGCCTTGCAAGGCGTGCAAATTCAACCGATAATACTTTGAACTATCACAAAAAAGCGTATAAAAAAAGCACTCGTACGAGTGCTTTTTTTTGTTAAGTATTATAGCTTAATTATTTTGCATCTTTGAGGCCTTGTTTCGTGCCTGCCATAACGATTTTGCCAATTCTGTAAACGCAGTCTTCACCAAGAAGTTTGATTGCATCTGCTTCTGCATCTTTTGCATCGTCGGTGTTTGCATATTTAGCGATTGCAACTGTATCAACGTTGAGACCGGAAACCTTCGTGCCAGAAACCACCCATTCAACCTTAACGCCGTCTTCTTCTGCTCCTTCCGTCGTGACAACGGTGTAACCTGCTTTTTCAAGTTTTTTCTCATAGCTTTCTGCGTTGCACGCAACGAGGCAGATGCCGAGGATTGCAACGAGTGCGATAACTGCTACGATAGCCATAACTTTTTTGTTCATAGTTCAGTATCCTCCATGGATAGATTTTATTTGTAGCTACATTATATTAAAA